>CAZIAU010000101.1:0-7967 GCA_964536755.1 uncultured Bacteroides sp.
GAAAAGGGTATTGATGACTACTTCCATCATGTGCTTAATGCCAAAATAATAATGGTTGAAAACCGCCATAATCCTGATAAAAGCATGGGCCGGTTCCTGGATGAGATAATTACCAGTGAGGACCTGAAACTGGTGCTTCTGGGCAATCTCGGATATTTTCACGACGATCCTTATACCCTTTCGTGGTTTTATTACCTTACCGCACAGGGAAGCTACTACGGAGGGCGCGCCAATTTTATCAAAGGAGGCTCACAGAAGCTCTCCTCCGCCCTGATGGATATTATTACTGAAAACGGAGGAGTAGTCAGGCTGAACAGCCTGGTTACCGCCATAGATTACGAGGGGAAAAGGCCTGCTGGGGTAACCTATGAGGATGTAAAAGGAAAAGAGAGGGCAGTTTATTCGGACCTGGCCGGAGAAATTATCGTCAATGCGGCCGTACCGAACCTGGCTCACCAGCTCCTTTCCGGGTCAGACGCGAAAAGGCTTGCTGATACTATAAAAAAGAATAAGATCGGTGCCTCCCTGCTCACAGTATATTACGGGTTCAGGAAATCTCTCAGGGAGGTAGGCAATAAGCATTATTCAACTTTCATTTACGATGCATCGGTCCGTTCCCAGGCTGATATACTGGAAAATAATCACAGTGATTTCAGTACCCGCAGTTTTACCTTTGTAGATTACAGCCAGGTGGATTCAGACCTCTGTCCGGAAGGGAAAAGTGTGGGAGCGGTTTGCAGTGTGGATTATCCTTCAGAATGGGAAGGATTGAGCCGGGAGGAGTATAACCGGATGAAAGCCGATGTGGCTGATACCATTACCGAGCGATGTGAAAAGATCATTCCCGGATTCAGGAATGCAGTAGAGTATGTGGAGGTGGCTACCTCACTGAGCGTAAAACGCTTTACCCTTAATCCCGAAGGAGCGGTATACGGATTTGCTCAGAATCCCGGCAAGTCAACTGAATACCTGGCTGCACTTCCTGAAAATATACATATTGCTTCAGCCTGGGGCAAATTTGGGGGTGGATTTTCCGGGGCTATTCTCAGCGGGTATATGACCGCCATCGATTTGCTGCGCAAAAAATAAGTGCATAGTCCACAGTGCAGAGTGCTTAGGAATCTGTGTACTTCTATGCACTTTCCACTATGCACTACAACTGTATATGGATTAGGATTTGCATGGAATGGTAAATTCCGTCCCCGGGGAGGAGATGCAGATTCAGACCAAATTTTGAAGAGATACGCGGATTCCGGAACGGGTCCACAAAAAAATCCAGCCTGCCATAATTCCCCGAACTATACAGGGGATCACCATAACGAAGAGGCGAGGATGCTCCCAGATAGTAACTCCCTTTGAACCCAAAGATCCTGTATTTCAGATCAAGTTCTGAGAGCCATCCGCTAAACCAAAGATAGCTGTCAGGCATGGTCCTTTCATATGTGCCTGCATACCCGGTTGAGAAATCCAGCAGATCCAGTTGTGTCTTTTCCGACAGGTCTATTCCGGCCACAAGTAATACAGAACCATCATCCCTTATACGGTTTCTGTCATGGACTGCCTCTGTTTTTGAAAGGTGATACCTGGTAGCAATGGTTGTGAAGTACAGCACTCCTGTTCTGATGGTGGCATCAAATCCTCCCAGGATTGATTCTCTGATTTCTTCAGTAGCCCTGCCGGTCCAGTCAACCCATCCATGCAGTGATCCCCAATTCCAGCTATATTGAATTGACGCACCTTCCATATTGGGACGATAATATTCCAGCGAATCCGTAAGAAGGAAGAGCGTATATTCCATGACCTCCTTTCTGGGGAAGGAACCGAAATAGAACTGGAGGTTCCCTGATCCATAATGGTAAAAAAGGTCCGGTTGAGGCATTACTCCAAGCAACTTACCTCCAAACTCATACATGTAATTTACTCCCGCATGAACGGAATGCAAAGTATCGAAAGTTAAGGAAACACCCGGATCGATCCGGACTCCGAATATGGTCTGGTGTTTGGCATAAGGTACAAAATACTCCCTGTTATCCAGGATATTATCGAATCCAAGATAAAAACCGGGTGTCTGGCCTGTGCACCATAGGGAGGAAAACAGAAACAGGCCAGTATAAAAAGTTGATCTCTTCACAACCAGGTTAAATCAATCCTAAAGGTATGGATTTGTTACTTTTTCAAACCATTTCTCCGAGAGCAGAACGGATACGCTCAATATAGTTGTCTATCTGCGCATCTTCCTCAAATCCCACGATCATCATGTCCACACTTCCAAGTCCGAGCACAAAACGAAGCGAATGATCAATCTTTTCACTGTCATCCCTGAGCTTTCCATTTCCTACCAGCTTCATACCAATTACTCCCTTCCCCGATGCATGCAGTTTATGGATTACTTCCACAACTTCCGCAGGGTCCGGTTTATCCATGGACATCCCGTAAGGATTGATCCTCACATGGATCACATCTACCCATGGCTCAGCCACTGCAGCATTCATGGCATCCAGTGAATGTACCGATACACCGTGAGCCCTGATAATTCCTTTTGACTTCAGATTATCCATAATTTCCATCTGTCTTCTCATGGAATCGGTCCAGTTACCGTCCTCCATGCAATGGATCTGTACCAGGTTTAGATAATCGATATTCATCTCCCTGCGGAACCGGTCCACAACGATATCGGCATCGGGCCTCTCCTTTTCCGGGATCCCGCCCTCCCGTGTCCATATCTTGGAAGAAATGGTCAGTTTATCACGGTCCATTCCCTTAAGGGCTTCCGCCATCAACGGATGAGTGCCATAAGTGTCGGCACAATCAAACATCCTGATCCCCATATCATAGGCATGACGAAGTGTCGCAATACTTTTTGCCGCATTTTGTCTTGTAAGGAACGATTCTCTGTTCGTGGCCCAGACACCTGTCCCAAATCCAAGCAAGGTTGTTTTCAGACCCGATTTTCCCAGGGCGACAGTCTGCAACGGATCTGATGAGGTAAACCTGCCTGTTATCCCATACAATGGATTTTCAAACAGAAGATGTGCGGTTCCCAGCGAAAGGGCAGCAAGGAATTTTCGGCGATTCATCTCAAATTTTCCCATGGTTCAATGTTTTCCAATTAATTTATTTTCCCGGTATCCACATATCCTGCGGCGTCAGTCCGCATTCCCCGATCATGGCAATGGCATAATCCATTCTACCCAGGTCATCGGCTCCGCCGTTGTTGGTTCCGAAAGTGAACTTTACCCCTGCCTCTTTGGCCCTCTTTATAAAGGCCGCACTTGGTATCTTTCTCCGGTTGTTAATCTCGAAAGCTACCTGGTTATCCAGTAACGCCTTGATCACCCGGTCCATTCGATCTTCTGTCCAGAGCTCATCATACCGGTCATTGATCTCATCGGGCAGGAAGGTGGGATTTACATATATGTTGATGGGTTCATTGCCAAGGATCTTCTCAATCCTGTCCACCAGCTGATTCATGAAATCCTGCGGATCACCAACTTCGGTTTCTTCCGCGATCCATAGCCGCATTCTTTTCCCATTGTCGTTGGTCCAGGTCATGGCATCAGTAAAGACATAATCAAACCTCTCCCTGCTCTCCTCGCTGAATATATCCGTCCACTCTCTGCCTTCAGCCTGCATGGCCGTCCAGATAAACGGGGAGGGTTTGTAACTATCCAAAAATTCATTAAGGGCTTCATCGGTCTCAAAGCCCATTTTAAGTCCGCAATTCCATGCTATTCCATAACTGAAACCATATTTTCTTGCATTCGACAGAACATCCTCCTCTGTCAGTCCGCCTTTCAGGTGACCGTGAAGATCTATCAACGGGAAATTCTTTCCGGCAAGGTCAATAATCTGCTTTTCAAATTCAAGATCATCCGGAGGAGTCCCCGGAGTAGGAAGATCTTCCGCCAAAGGTTTTACTTTGATATTCTTAAAATAAACCACACTGCCCGGATCATGACACTGCAATGCAAAGGTGCCCGTTCCCAGTATCCGGCCTTCCATTCCACTACTTCGATAAATCTCTTTCGGTTCGGTATATTCAGCAGCCAGCATGCCATTGATAAAAGTCTGGATGGTCTTTCCCTGCACCCTGATGCGGTAACTGAACCATTCCCCATCCGGTACGGGAGATTTCCATACGTTGCGGATGGCATATATGCTCCCTGTCATTTTGTGCTCTATATACTCGCCCGGATCTTTGGGCCGGTTGGAATTGATCACCTGGCATTCATATCCCCTGGCCGGCCATCCTTCTTCCTGGAATTCAGTATGTATATAAATGCCTGAATTGGATCCGGGAATGGTTTTCACGTCCGCCATGAACTCAAAATTCCTGAAATTATGATCCATAACATCTCCGTCGTAGAATAAGTGAGAACGATCCCCGGCCGTGACAATCGCCCCGTCTTCAATCTTCCATGAACCGCTATTTTCAGAGGCCTTCCATCCCTTCAGGGATTCGCCGTCGAAAAGAGAGATCCACTCATCAGAATTACATCCGAAGGTCAGTAATGAACTGGCAGTAATTATCAGGAATAGCTGTGTTTTCATAGAAATTGTCTTTTATTTGTTATTACAGCACCGGGAATAAAAGTAGCAATAATGGAATCAATATACACATTACCAGGTCAATATTATAGATATAAAACAGGGAGAGGAGCCAACTACGTATCTGAACGGTAGAATGAAAACACTTCTCCTGCTTGGCTTTCCTGTAATGTTGTTCATCTATTGAAAAATTGTAAGTTGCGAAGCTTACCAGACGCAGTTTTTTACTGACTGGAAGAACTGCTGTGGCAGGTACCGTGATGTTACCTCCACTCCTGAACTCATGCCAAAATATTGACTCTCTTCGCAGCAAGCTGCGAGGAACCTTTAGCTCGATGAAGTCAATCGTCGATTAATTGTTTATTATATTTGTGCTCGCTAACCCCGAAGCAGAGCTTCGGGGATTGCTCTCGCGTAATTCAAATATCGCCTTATGTGAAAAGTCTACTGGAACATTTTGAAGTAACAACCCGGATGCTGCAGAAAGTAATTTCTGATGCTATGTCAAAGGGCGGGGACTATGCCGACCTCTTCTTTGAACATAAGATCACCAACACACTGGCCCTGGAAGACGGTAAAGTGAACCGGGCCTATTCAAATGTGGATTTTGGAATGGGCGTAAGGGTCCTGAATGGAGATCAGACTGGGTTTGCCTATACGGAATCCATAAGTGAAGGGGATATGATGAAAGTGGCCAGAACAGCTGCCAGCATTGCCGGCAATCCGGGAACCTTTAGCCAGGGGGAGCTCTTTGAGAAGTTACCTCCAAACTATTATAAAATATCTCAAAATTGGGAAGACACCTCCGTTGAAGAAAAGATTCCCTATGTAAAGAAGATCAATGAACGGGTATTTGAGATGGATGGAAAGGTCACTAAAGTGAATGCCTCCCTTGCTGACGAAACTGATTATGTCATGATTTATACCTCTGAGGGTCTCCTGACCTATGACTACAGGCCGCTGGCAAGTTTCCGGGTATCCTGTGTTATGGAACAAGATGGAAAGATCGAGAACGGGGGCAGCCGAAGGTCCTTCAGGAAAGGATTTGATTGGCTGGGTGAGGAGCTAATTGAAGAACTTGCCCGGGAAACCATTGAAAATACAAATATCCTTTTCGGTGCCACCAGGCCGTTAGCCGGTGAACTACCTGTGGTGCTTGGGGCAGGGGGATCAGGTATCCTTCTGCACGAGGCCATGGGTCACGCTTTTGAAGCTGATTTCAACAGGAAGGGAACATCTATTTTCAGCGACAGGATGGGTAAGGGCGTGGCCAGAGATTTTATAAATATCATTGAGGACGGTACTGTAGAAGGAAACCGGGGATCCCTGAATATCGACGATGAGGGTAATGATGTAAAAAAGGTATACCTGGTTAAAGACGGTATCCTGGAGAGTTATATCCACGACCGTATCAGTGCAAATTACTATAAAGTGGCACCAACAGGGAATGGGCGAAGAGAGTCATTCAGGTACGTTCCGCTTCCGAGAATGCGGATCACATATATGGAAGCCGGGCCGCATTCCAGAGATGATATAATCGAAAGTGTTGATTACGGGGTATACGTGGACAATTTCAGTAATGGCCAGGTGAACATAGGGGCAGGTGATTTTACTTTTTTTGTTAAATCGGGGTATCTGATTGAAAAAGGGAAACTTACCAGACCCATAAAGGACATCAACATCATTGGTAACGGACCGGAGGCCCTGGCCGATATTACCATGGCTGCGGGTGACTACAAGACCGATAACGGTACATGGATGTGCGGTAAAGGGGGCCAGTCTGTACCTGTTACCATGGGGCTTCCCACCGTCCTCGTGAGCAAACTGACTGTTGGCGGAAGAAGTGCATAACAACGAAATTTTCAGATCATGACCAGAGAGGAAAAATACGGTATAGCAAAATGGGCCATGGAATATGCCGTTCAAAATGGCGCACTACAGGCCTCTGTATCCATATCCAGTAATAACAGCAGCAGCATCGAAGTCAGGGACGAAAAGATTGACAGGCTGGAGGAAGCCAACAGGAACAGCATGCGGATCAGCCTCTATGTGGATAATAAGTATTCCGTTCATTCCACCAACAGGTTAAATAACAGGGATGATCTGGGCCGTTTTATTTCGGAAGCCATTGCGGGCACCAAATATCTTTCAGAGGATGAATTCCGTACCCTTCCCGATCCCGGTCTTTGCTATAAAGGTGGAGGGAAAGATCTTAACATCCTGGATACTGAATTCGGCACTGTATATCCACAGCAAAAAATCGATCATGCATTTGCGATGGAAAAAGAAGTCCTGGGCAAAGATGAACGGATCATATCAGTTACCTCATCTTACAGGGACGGGCTTTCCGGCCATGTCATGGTGACCAGCAACGGGTTTGAAGGAGATTCGGAAAACTCGTACTTTTCACTCTCAACATCAGTTTCAGTAAAAAGTGGAGATGCCCGACCCGAATCGGGCTGGTCAGAATCAGCCATATTTCATAACCGGCTCCCCCCGGAAGGGATAGGGGAAAAGGCTCTTAAACGTGCGCTGGATAAAATTGGACAGGAGAAGATCAAATCAGGTAAATTTCCAATGATAGTTGAAAACAGGCTTGTGGGAAGAGCCCTGCTCTCTTCACTGATTTCAGCCCTTGATGGGCGTTCTATCCAGCAAAAAGATTCATTTCTTATGAATATGGCCGGGGAAAAGATCGCATCAGATCTTCTTACCCTCACCGATGATCCCTTTATTGTTTCAGGGCGCGGCTCCCGTTATTTCGACAGAGAAGGCCTTGCCACGAAAAAACGTACAATTATTCACCGGGGTGTTTTGAAAGAATATTATATCGATACTTATTACGGGAAGAAACTTCAAATGAATCCCACTTCCGGAGATACAACGAACCTGGTATTCAACCCGGGTGAAAAAGACCTTGATGGATTGATTGCAGACACAGATCGGGCAATCCTGGTAACCGGATTCAACGGAGGGAACAGTAACGGGACCACCGGTGATTTTTCATACGGGATTGAAGGATTCCTGGTCGAAAACGGGAAGTTGACACAGCCCGTTTCCGAAATGAATATTACCGGCAATTTCAAACAATTATGGAAGAACCTGGTGGCGGTGGGAAGCGATGTATATGAGAATTCCTCCTGGATGACCCCCTCACTGGTCTTTGACAATGTTGATTTCAGCGGAATCTAAGGTCAACATGTTATTGATCAGACAGGTAGCAGCCTCGTTCAGTAAATAAACGGGATGAACTTCTTTGTCTTCAGGGCATATTCCTGAAATGCTTTCCCATATTTTGCAGCAAGGTGTGTGTCCAGCTTGGGTATGTTGTAAAAAGCGAAAAAACAAAAAAGGAAAATAACTATGATCGAGGAGTACCAGTTCCGCGTTATGATTGCATAGCCTGTTACCCAAAGCAG
>CAZIAU010000101.1:7977-8218 GCA_964536755.1 uncultured Bacteroides sp.
AAAAATTAATATGCATTGAGTATTTAAATAATCCTTTCGTATAAAGCTTACCTTTATTTGAAATATCTTTTTTGAATCTGTGCCTTTGAAACTCTGAACCTGTATTCAGGAAAGATCCTGTTAAAAAGATCGCTATCGCAATATAATCGATGATCCCCAGTGATTCACCAGATGGCAGGACCAGCAAAGAAAATCCAATATAATAGAGAATAAACCAACACCCATTAAACCCAATGTTTTT
>CAZIAU010000102.1:0-8172 GCA_964536755.1 uncultured Bacteroides sp.
GGCTATGAAATCCTTTCTTTCGATTACTTCCGGGTCAGTCTCAATGTTCATTTCATTCAAACGTATATCATACCCCATGGTCATACAGGTGATAAATCCCGTTTTCTTTGTCCGTGCCATCAGAAAGCCAGATCCCTTCCGTGCACCGGTTTTCTCAATTTCCCAGAAATGTTCATTGTAGTTTGAATCCCGGTTCACTACATTACCGTCTATATAAGGGGTTAAAGAGATCCTTCCATTGAAATCAACCGACCTCACTGAATATCGGATACAACTTATTTCATCTCTTTTCATGCTGAGGAAACGCCGGACAGATATTTCCAGTTTTTTATTTTCGATCTCCACAGAAAAAATGCGTTCCAGGTATCCGTGTTGCATGTTTAGCTCTTTGCGGAAACCGGTGGGCCTGCATTTATAAAGATCCAGTTGCCGGTCGCCTATCTCCACATCAATACCTGTCCAGTTGGGGGCATTTAGTACCTTGGCAAAATAGTCCGGGTAACCGTTCTTCCACCACCCTACCCGGGTTTTATCCGGATAGTAGACACCTGCCAGGTAATTTCCCTGCAGGGTTTCACCGGAATATCGCTCTTCAAAATTGGCCCGTTGACCCATCTGCCCGTTCCCCAGGCTGAATATGCTTTCCGAAGCCTCCTGCCGCTCCGGAACAAATTCCTCTTCAATGATCCTCCATGGATCTGCCTTATATTGACTACTCATGTTTGCAAAAGTATTAAATATTAATATTCAGATACTGTAAACAGCTGATTTGCTGAAGAACCAGACATTTGCATATTACATCTCACTCATCTATCTTTGTGCAATTTTAATAAACCCTGCATCAGGAGTGTTGAATGGCCAAGAAATTCGCTGAATATAAGAAGTTTGACCTGCCGGAAATTAACCAGGAAGTAAATGCTTTCTGGGCAGAGAACAGGATCTTCGAAAAATCGGTCGAATCCCGCGAAGGAAATAAAACCTTTGTATTTAACGAAGGACCCCCATCGGCCAATGGAATACCGGGTATTCATCATGTTATGGCCCGCACCATAAAAGATATTTTTTGCCGCTACAAAACCCAACAGGGTTTTCTTGTAAGACGTAAAGCCGGATGGGATACCCATGGATTGCCCATTGAGCTGAGTGTGGAGAATTCCCTGAAAATCACCAAGGAAGATATCGGAGATAAGATCTCCATTGAAGAATATAACGCTGCATGCCGCAAGGATGTGATGAAGTACACCGACATGTGGGAGAAACTCACCCATATGATGGGATACTGGATCAACATGGATGATCCTTACATCACTTATGAAAACAGATACATAGAGACGGTCTGGTATCTGCTGAGCGAGCTTTACAAAAAAGATCTTCTTTACAAGGGATACTCCATACAACCCTATTCTCCCGCTGCCGGTTCGGGCCTTAGCACCCATGAACTGAACCAACCAGGGTGTTACAGGGATGTTAAGGACACTACTGTTGTTGCTCAATTCAGGGTTAAACGGGATAAGCTCTCTTCTGCACTGCTGGATGAACTGGACACCGATCTTTATATCCTTGCATGGACCACCACTCCATGGACCCTTCCTTCGAATACTGCCCTTACGGTTGGCGCAAACATTGAGTATGCATTTGTCCGCACCTACAATCCCTATACTGGGGATCCTATTACGGTGGTACTGGCAAGGGAGCTCATGGACCGGTATTTCCCTGAAGAGATTGGCCGGTTGCCCCTTGATGAATACGAACCCGGGGATAAACATGTGCCTTATAAACTTGTAAAAACAATTCCCGGAAGCGATCTGGAAGGCTTGTCCTACGAACAGCTTCTTGACTGGGTGGATCCCGGGGAGAAGGCCTTTAAAGTGCTTACGGGAGATTTTGTAACCACCGAGGAGGGAACCGGGGTGGTACACACTGCTCCCACTTTCGGGGCCGATGACCTCAGGGTGGCCATGGCTAACGATATTTCATCACTGACCATTATTGACCGTGAAGGGAATGTGCAACCTCTTGTTGACAGGAAAGGACGGTTTTTCAGACTGGAAGATATAGACGAACAGTTTATCCGGGAAAAAGTTAACCTTGAAAGCTATTCAGAATTTTCAGGAAGATTTGTAAAGAATGAATATGATTCTTCCAAAACGGATAAGGATCCAACCATTGATGTGGATATCGCTGTTCACCTGAAGCTGGTAAACAAGGCTTTCCGTATTGAGAAACACGTTCATAATTACCCCCACTGCTGGAGAACCGACAAGCCGGTGCTTTACTATCCGCTGGATTCATGGTTTGTGCGTACCACCGCCATGAAAGAAAGAATGATCGAGCTTAACAATACGATAAATTGGAAGCCCGAGTCCACCGGTTCCGGCAGGTTTGGAAAGTGGCTTGAAAACCTGGTTGACTGGAACCTGTCAAGGGCAAGGTTCTGGGGAACACCACTGCCCATATGGGTTACTGAAGATAAGCAGGAACAGGTCTGTATAGGTTCGGTCGGTGAGCTTAAATCGGAGATAAGCAAATCTGTTAAGGCCGGATTCATGGAATCCAATCCCTTGGAATCATTTGTAGAAGGGGATTTTTCAGAAGAAAACTATAATATCCTGGATCTGCACCGGCCTTTCGTGGATGATATTGTTCTGGTAAGCGGATCGGGCAGGCGCATGTTCCGCGATCCCAGCCTTATTGATGTATGGTTCGACTCGGGATCCATGCCCTATGCACAGTATCATTACCCTTTTGAACATAAAACCGATTTTGATCAGCTGTTTCCGGCTGATTTTATAGCCGAGGGAGTGGACCAGACCAGGGGCTGGTTTTTTACACTGCATGCCATTGCCACCATGCTGTTCGATTCGGTTTCGTTTAAGAATATCATTTCCAACGGCCTGGTGCTTGATAAGAACGGAAACAAGATGTCCAAAAGGCTGGGTAATGCGGTGGATCCGTTCAATACTATAACCACCCATGGTTCTGATCCGTTGCGCTGGTATATGATCACCAACGCTCAGCCGTGGGACAACCTGAAATTCGATTCTGCCGGGGTGGATGAAGTGAAACGGAAATTTTTCGGAACCCTTTATAATACTTATACCTTCTTTGCCCTTTACGCCAATGTGGACGGTTATACCTCTTCCGATGAAGAGATCCCCGTGGATCAGCGTCCTGAAATTGACAGGTGGATCATCTCCCTTCTTAATTCGCTGGTGAAAAACGTAAAGGAACAATATGAAAATTATGAACCTACCAGGGCAGCCAGGATGGTACAGGATTTTGTGATTGAAAACCTGAGTAACTGGTATGTGCGCCTCAACAGAAAACGTTACTGGGGAGGTGATTTCAACCAAGATAAGCGCGCAGCCTACCAAACTCTTCTGAATTGTCTTGAAACGGTATCCATGATAGCGGCCCCCATCGCTCCTTTTTATATGGATAAAATGTTCAATGACCTTAACAGTGTGACAGAGAGGTTTGCTGAGGAATCGGTACATCTCACAAGGTTCCCCGAATTCAGCGAACAATTAATTGACAGTGCCCTGGAGGAGAGAATGGATGTGGCTCAGAATCTTTCTTCTATGATCCTGGGGTTAAGGCGGAAGGTTAATATCAAGGTTCGTCAGCCTCTCAATAAGATCATGATTCCTGTATCTGATGAGGGTTTCAGGGAACAGGTTGAGTTGGTAAAATCTCTTGTCCTGAACGAGGTCAATGTTAAAGAGGTCGAATATATATCAGATACTTCAGGGATCCTGGTGAAACGGATCAAACCCAATTTTAAAAGCCTGGGGCCGCGTTATGGTAAACTCATGAAAGAGATCGTTGCAGTTATCGACGGAATGGAGCAGGAACAGATTAATCTTTTTGAACAGGAACAGGAATATGAGATCCTGGCAGGAGGACAGGCAATCAGGCTTTCTCTGGATGATGTGGAGATCATATCTGAAGATATACCGGGCTGGCTCGTAGCTAACGAGGGAACAATTACGGTGGCACTGGATATCAATATTACCGAGGAGCTCAGGCAGGAGGGAGTGGCCCGGGAACTGATTAACAGGATTCAGAATATACGTAAAGAGAGCGGATTTGATGTGACCGATAAGATTAATGTGGTTTTACAAAAGCATGAATTGATAAATGACGCCGTGGAAACCCATGGTATATATATTGGTTCTCAGACACTTGCAAAGAATATTAAGTTAACTGATAAACTGGAAAATAACACCGGGAAGCGAATAGAATTTGATGACGATATTTTTATCAAAATCAGTGTATCACGCATCTAAAACCGGTACTTTTAATAATTAAAATATTGTATATTTAGCAAACTCAAATACTATTCATCATGGCTGAGAAAAACAGGTACACAGATGATGAGCTTCAGGAATTCAAAGTGATAATCCAGCAGAAGCTAGAGAAGGCCAAGGAAGATTATGAATTGTTAAAATCGGCCATTACTCAGAGTGAAAGTAACGACACACAGGATACCTCACCTACGTTTAAGGTACTTGAAGAAGGTGCTGCCACCCTTTCAAAGGAGGAGGCCGGAAGGCTTGCCCAGCGACAACACAAATTTATTCAACATCTGCAGGCGGCCCTGGTCAGGATTGAGAATAAGACTTACGGCATTTGCAGGGAGACCGGAAAACTGATTTCCAAAGAGCGTCTTCGTGCGGTGCCCCATGCAACCCTGTGTATCGAAGCTAAATCAAAGCAATAGGGACCCATCCGGCCAGGAGAACTGTTTTGTATCCAAACCGGTGATCAATAACCATGTCCATCTCCAGGAAATCCATACTTATTATAGTGCTCATTCTGGTTGCCGACCAGGCCCTTAAGATTCTGGTTAAAACCCATATGACCCTTTATGAACAGATTCCTTTCCTCGGTAACTGGGGAGTACTCCATTTTGTTGAGAACAACGGGATGGCATTTGGTTTCAGCCTTCCGGGAGAATGGGGAAAAATTATTCTTACTTTGTTCCGCATCGGCGCAGTTGTAGCCATAGGCATCTATTTGAAACGCCTGATCAACATCGGGGCACATACAGGACTGATTATCAGCCTCTCTATGATTATGGCCGGTGCAATGGGCAATATTATAGATTCTGTTTTTTACGGGATTATCTTCTCAGGAAGTAATGTTATTGAAACCGCAACCCTTTTTCCCCATGGGGGGGGGTATGCTCCGCTGTTACATGGAAAGGTTGTAGATATGTTCTATTTTCCAATTATTAAAGGCAACTACCCTTCCTGGTTCCGGGATGGATCAAGTTTTATTTTTTTCAGACCTGTTTTCAATATTGCTGATTCAAGTATTACAGTTGCGGTGGCCATTATTCTTTTCAACCAGAAGCGTTTTTTCAGGCATGTTGAAAATGAAGAAAAGAACATTACTGAGCCACCGATTTGAAAATCTCTCCTGAACCTGCCCCACAACTGATTATTGATTTCATTCCGACATCCACAGCTGCTCCCGTTCTCAGTACTTTGTCCTTTTGTAAATGGTAAATATTCCCCGAAGTGGGATTGGGTCCTGTCGGCACAAAGACAGTAATGACCTCTCCCTGGTCATCAGTAATGAACCCTGTCATCAATGTACCCGAATTAAATATGTCCACCAGCACCACCTCCTTAAAGAATGAGCGGTGCTTACCAAAGAATTGCTGAATAGTATCTTTGGCCAGTTTGTATCCCGGTATCTTTACCAGATAGAGATCTTCTGCCCTGTTTAGGAAAACCACCATGCGGGTACGGACAATAATCCCGATAATAAAGAAGAACAGGACAACAGCTGCAAATGTTATAACATAAAGTGCAAACTTGAAGTATGGATCCGGATCCGGGTCCTGAAGTATCCTGTCAACCAGAGGAGTCAGGTTCCTGCCTATCAAGTTAATAGCCCATCTGAACAACAGTATGATCAGTGTAATAGGTGCCAGGGCAACCACTCCACCAATTAATGTTGTCCGTAAAAATTTACGAAAGCGTTTAAATACATTGATTTCCATAATATTGAGAATTATTTGATGCAAATTTCACAAATTCTGGGGAATAATTTATTTACTTTAAATTTAAACCTCACCTGTATGAATAAATATATAAAACCTGCCGTGCTGTTCTCGTGGTTGTTTCTGATTTCAGTTAACCTGATATCACAGCATTCGGCACAAAATAAGTTCCTGTTTGTTGGTCACCGGGGAGCCTCTTACCTGGCTCCTGAAAATACCCTTGCTTCTATTAATCTGGCCTGGAAAATTGGGGCGGATGCAGCCGAATGTGATGTTATGCTTACCTCGGATAACCGGGTGGTTGTGATTTATGATGACAACACCTAATCACTTTTTCCCGATATACCCTGTTATTACCTTTCCATGCTGAAGTCAGACCTGAACAGACATTTTGATGCTTTATTGGATAACCACATCGACGGTGTTGACCTGAGGTATCGTATTATAGATAAGAAGATCATGGACAGATGCGGTTCGGCCGGACTGGAGGTGTGGTGCTGGACGGTAAATGATGTGGAAACAGCTATCAGAATGCGTGAACTGGGGGTCACTGCCGTGACCACCAACAGGCCCGCCTGGCTCCGTGAGAACCTTTAATGTATTGATCAGCGTTTGACTATTCCGTAAAGGAGTATACGGATCAGATCATCCAGTAATTCGCCACGGTCTGCTTTGTGCTCATTACTCAGAAGCAGAGGTAATTCCAGTCCTTTCATCATTGTAGCTATGGCCAGGGCCCCGATCTCCGAACTTGTTATCTTGAATGTGCCGTCATCCATTCCCTCTTCAAGTATCCCTTTTACGGCTTCCAGTTCCTCCATGTCAAATTTCTGCCTGATCTCCAGGATGAAATCCAGATGTGACAGGTACTCTTCATTGAGAGCGGCATAAAAATTCTTCAGCGTTCGTACATGATGCAGCCTGAAAAGGATATATGCTTTCAGCTTGTCAATAGGGGGCGCCTGGGTATCAATTGCCGTATCCAGCCTGACCTTTAGCTCTCGGGCCTCTTTCTCTACCACAGCCCGGAATATATCTTCTTTACTTTGAAAGTAATAATATATGGAGCTCTTCCCTTTCTGTGTGGCCGCAGCAATCTCCTCCATGGTGGTCTTCTTAAAACCATACCTGGTGAATATCTTACGTGCCACATCTACGATCTGGGCTCTAACCTCTTCTTTAATAACAACCATCCAGGTTTGTTTTTTCCGGGTACTCTAAATTAATGAGTATATCATCTTAAGGCAACTATTTCTAAGATTTTCTACATCTCAGGTTCGAATTCTACAAGTTTATAATCCAGCTGCCTTTTGGAAAGATTAGCGTTAACCACCTCTATTTTTAACTCATCACCGATTTCAAATTTCCGTCGCGACTGACGACCTATAATCATATATTCCTCTTCATCGAACTCATAGAAATCATTCATAATACTTATTATGGATATCATGCCTTCACATTTGTTTTCCACAATCTCTACATAGATCCCCCATTCCGTCAATCCCGAAACTACTCCGTCAAACTCCTTCCCAATCTTATCCTGCATAAATTCCACCTGTTTATATTTAACGGAGGCTCTTTCTGCCTCCACAGCCCTGCGTTCCATTTCGGAGGAGTGCTGACAACGCTTTTCATATTTATCTGCATTTTTGGATTCCCCCTGTTCCAGGTAATGGGCAAGCAGTCTGTGCGCCATAAGGTCCGGATAGCGCCTGATGGGTGATGTAAAGTGCGCATAATCTTTGAATGCCAGTCCGTAATGCCCTATATTATCAGTTGAGTATCGGGCCTTGGCCATGGAACGCAGGGCCATCATTTCAACTACGTGCTGTTCTTTTGTTCCCTGTACTTTGTCCAGCAGGGCATTCAGTGAAGAGGAGAGGCGCCGGGCCGGTTGTTGCGGATCAAGATTGTACCCGAATTTGGTTATGAATCGTGTAAAAGATTCCATCTTTTCCAAATCTGGTAGATCATGGATCCGGTAAACAAACGTTTTTCCCACCGGTTTCTTCCCCTTTAATTCCCGAGGATCCAGCTCTCTGGCATACTTACCGCCACGGCTGGCATATTCAGCCACTTTCCTGTTTGCCAGAAGCATAAACTCTTCTATAAGCCAGTTTGCCTCCTTCTGAACTTTGAAATACACTCCCGTGGGTGTC
>CAZIAU010000103.1:0-7776 GCA_964536755.1 uncultured Bacteroides sp.
TAAACATTGCGCAAAAGTACAATTATAGAATTAATAATAAAAGAGTTGTATAAACAATCTTCCAGTTTATTTCATCATTGAACCGTATTTTAACATTCTTTAATATGATGAACCATCTTTTATCGGCTCCATGAAAAATTTATTTAAATTTGCAGCCATTAACAACTAAAACATAATTCTGTGGACATTTTTGAAAGAATTACCAAGAACAGGGGTCCTATTGGGCAATACCAGGCCGCGGGACACGGATACTTTACTTTTCCCAAACTTGAGGGAGAGATTTCGGCGCACATGACTTTCCGGGGCAAGGAAGTACTTACCTGGAGCCTCAACAATTACCTGGGGCTGGGGAATCATCCCGAGGTAAGAAAAGCTGATGCAGAAGCGGCAGCTAAGTACGGAATGGCCTACCCTATGGGTGCAAGGATGATGTCGGGACAAACCCGGAAGCATGAGGAACTTGAACAGGCGCTGGCTGCTTTTGTGCAGAAAGAAGATGCGTTTTTACTGAATTACGGATACCAGGGGATGGCCTCCATAATTGATGCCGTTACCACAAGGAACGATGTAATCGTATACGACTCTGAAGCACATGCCTGTATCCTGGATGGTATGAGAATGTCACTGGCCAAACGTTTTGTATTTCCCCATAATGACATGGAGAATCTTGAGACCCAGCTGAACCGCGCAGTGAAAAGAGCCGATCAGCAGGGCGGAGGTGTTCTTGTCATCACTGAAGGAGTATTTGGTATGGCAGGTGACCTGGGTAACCTGAAAGCTGTTTGTGATCTGAAGGACAGATACAATTTCAGGCTTCTGGTGGATGATGCTCATGGGTTTGGAACAATGGGGCCTACCGGCATGGGGACCGGAGAACATTTTGGTGTTCAGGACAAGATCGATCTCTATTTTTCCACATTCGCAAAATCGATGGCCGGTATAGGGGCATTTATTGCAACTGACAAGGAGATTGTTGATTTCCTCCGTTATAACATGCGTTCCCAGACCTATGCCAAATCGCTTCCCATGCCGATGGTTATCGGAGCCATCAAGAGACTTGAAATGCTCAAGAGTATGCCTGAGCTCAGGACCAGGCTATGGGATGTGGTCAACGCCCTTCAGAATGGACTGAAAGAGGCAGGGTTCGATCTCGGGGCCACTCAATCCCCGGTAACGCCGGTATATATGCACGGTGGAATTATTGAAGCCACCAACCTGATCCTTGACCTGAGGGAGAATTACAATATCTTCTGTTCCATGGTCATTTACCCCGTGGTACCCAAGGGAGATATCCTGCTCCGTCTTATCCCCACATCCATGCACAACCTGGACGATGTGAAGGAGACTATTGCTGCCTTCACTGAATGCAGGTCAAAACTGCAGGCAGGTGAATATAAGAAAGAGGAGTTTACGGATATTTCCGCGCTTCGCGTGTAAATAGTTAGTGGTTAGTAGTTAGTAATCCTAACTATTAACTGATAAATACCACTAAGCATAAAAAAACGGGGGCAGAATCTGCTCCCGTTTTTTTATGCCATTTTTTATTCCACCGTCCTTCTTCTAAACCACCGCCTATTTTTTATCCTGTCGATCTCCTCTGACTGTACATTCAGGGCTGCCTGCAATGACTCGATCTGTTCCTGTTGCTCTTTCATGGCCTCAATAAGCAACGGTACCAGGTCATCATATGACACAGCTTTCGTGCTGTCCCGCATAAGCCTGACCGCCTCGGGCTCCACCTTTTCCACATCCTGGGCTATCAGTCCCAACCGGTAAGGACCAACCTGGTCCCCCGCTTTTTCATCTCGGTACCTGTATCTCAGCCCTTCCAGCTGCATGACAGAAATCAGGGGGGATATTATTGGCGAAATATCTCTCATCCGTGAACTGTCGGCACCCACATAGCGCCCCTGTAAAGACCAGCTCCATCCCTCACCGCTTACAAAGAATACGTCCCTGCCATAATATTCATTCCGGAGGTTGTATGCGTTCGTACTCTTATAATGGATCCTTGTGGAAAACGCACTCCCATCACCTCCAGCATAAGAATCGATCAGACCGTCACCGTAGACATGTAACCTTACAACCGGATCATTGGTCCCGATTCCGACAAAACCGTCGGGCTTCACCTTGAGTTGAGCCAAAACCGCCTGTCCCCAGAACAGCAGACTCACAACCAAAATCATCTGTAGTGTTCTCATATTATTTATTTTTTCCTAACTCCCTAACTTTTCTAACACCCAAACTCCCTAACTACTAACCAATAACTATTTTCAATTCACATCCAAATACAACCCGGCCCCCAGCGGGACGCAGAAATCCCCCTTGATCTCAATACCCACCCCTGCCCTCAGCGTTACATTACCGTATTCAGGCACTGAATTCAATGCACCGTGGCCTCCGATAATAATGGTGTCCTTGACAAAACCATCGGCTCCAGTAAAATCATAATTAATACTGTCAATGGAAAGATGATCCTTTTCCGTCTGGTAGATCCTGAGATAATCGATTTCCATTTCCGAGGGGAAGAGTGTGGAATCATCGGGCAGGTCCCACGGGGTTATTGCCAGGTTAAATATTACCCTTACAGGGAGATGAATACCGGGATTAGCGCTGCTTCTGACCATCTTACCGTTGACATACCATATTATCTTGAAAGGTGTCCACTCCAGGCCGTAGGTCAGAAAATCTTCCGAATAATCAGGGATATAAACATCCAGGCCGTGGCAGAGAATCCGGGGATCTACCTCGGGGCACATCCGGTCGTTAAGGTAGCTGCAATGGCAATCATTAATCCCGCAATCGCAATAGCCAATATGGAGATTCGTGCCCATTACCGTACTTGGACGGGTACCCAGCATCTCGAAAACATCTATCTCCGAAGCATCCCTTGGTTCCGGAGCATTTTCAGTGACAAAAGTCCAGAAAGCCGGCCACAGGCCATGGCCATGCGGGAGCCTGATCCTTGATTCAAGGTAACCGTACTGAAGCTGCAACAGGGGTGCTGTTTCAATCCACCCTGAGGTATAATCATACCATGGTTTATTGCAGGCTGTCTTATTCAGATCACGGCACCGGTAGTTCTCTTTCAGAATTTTAAGAACCAGTATCCCATTCCTGACAAATACATTTTCTTTTCTTCCCGTATATACCTGTGGTTCCCCGTAATGATCGAAGTTATTGGCCACTTTCCAGATCGAGAGGTCAAGGGAATCAAAGGATTCATTAAACACCAGGCGCCAGTGCGGATCATCAGGTGGCAACTGAGCCTCAACGGCTGTAAAGAATCCAAGCGACAGGAGGAATGCAACTTTCCATCTCATTCCAACAAGATAAAAAAAAGAACCTGACTATTCCAGTTCTCCCAGATATCTCTCTGCGTCCAGTGCCGCCATACAACCGGTCCCTGCAGCTGTGACAGCCTGCCTGTAAACCTTGTCCTGCAGATCACCACATGCAAATACACCGGGTACACTGGTTTTGGTTGTTCCGGGAACAGTGATCACATAACCTGCATCATCAGTTTCCAGATACTCTTTAAACAATTCCGAATTGGGGGTGTGTCCAATGGCCAGGAAGAATCCGTCAATGTCGATTTTTACAGTATCTTCACTGGCTTCTCCTTTATTTCTGTATAACTCCACAGCACTGACCACGTTGTCTCCCAGTAGTTCCTTGGCCTGGTGTTTCCACAGTATCTCCAGATTCTCAGTATTGAACACCCTCTTCTGTAATGCTTTAGAGGCTCGCAGTTCATCGCGCCTGACAATCAGATATACTTTTTTGCATATCCCTGACAGATAAGTGGCCTCCTCTGCCGCTGTGTCTCCCCCGCCCACTACCGCTACTACTTTGTCCTTGTAAAAGAACCCGTCGCATGTGGCACAGGCAGAAACCCCGAATCCTTTGAACCTATCTTCGGACTCCAGTCCCAGGTACCTGGCTGTGGCTCCGGTGGCCAGGATTACACTGTCTGCCTCAATCAAAGTTTTTTCATCGATTTCAACCTGCTTCACTTTACCTTCAAAATTCACTCTTGTGGCCATACCGAACCTTACCTGCGTGCCAAAACGCTCTGCCTGCTTTTGCAGATCCTCCATCATGCTTTGTCCGTCAACACCTTCCGGGTAACCGGGAAAATTATCCACCTCGGTGGTGGTGGTCAGCTGCCCCCCCATCTGCAATCCTGTATAAATTACGGGCTTCAGATTGGCACGTGCAGCATAAATAGCAGCCGTATATCCCGCCGGTCCCGATCCCAGGATCAGGCACTTCACATGTTCTGATACTTCCAGATTATTATTTTCTGTAGAGGATTCCTCATCTTTACAGTCCATTGGTTTGAATAGATCCATTTTTTTGTCGTCGTTAAATTTTTATGCACGCAACACCTGCTTTAGGATGTTAGTCTGAAAATGACTGGTTAAATTACAATAAATCCAACTCCACTTATCAAAATCAGTACCATTTAAACGACCCGGCTCCCTGGTCGATAGTTCCGGACAATCTTTCAGTCAACATTTTGATGGAACCCGCATATGATGACGGGATGGCATGATAATAATGTCAGAGAGGCTAAAAACTGTTCTAATACAAGCTCCTCGATTTACGAAATAGAATTTGATACTATCAAATGATAATATCACCTGATAGTATCACCGGTATTTCATTTTGAGAATATGAATGCTTTTTTTTACATTTGCCCACACTATTGATCGGGGTGTAGCTCAGCCAGGTTTAGAGTACTCGTCTGGGGGGCGAGGGGTCGGTAGTTCGAATCTACTCACCCCGACCAAAACAAAAAGCCTTGCACGAAAGTGTAGGGCTTTTTTGATGGTCTCCGACTCAAGCTTGCTTGAAGGAAGAGGCCAGCAAAAAAGACCCAGACGAACGGAGTGAGACCAGGCTTTTTGATTTGAGTTCCCCCTCCCCTGTTGATCACGACCGAACTGAGTGAGGGAGTAATCTATCACCCCGACCAATTTAAAACCCAATCAGCTTATTTACAGTTGGTTGGGTTTCTTGCTCAACATATGCACAACATTAAGCGATTTAAGGCTTATTTTATTTTTTTACAACCGGACAACTCAAAATTTATAAACTAACCGATAAATCCAATTCAACATATCGAATCAGTAAAGCGAGGCCTCCTAATCAATGGGTGAGAATCCCCATTGTAAAGACTTTGATATTATCAACATATTAAAAGAGACAATAACTTATATTTCTGCTAATTATAAGTATGCGTCTTACTGAAAGAATTCAATCTTAAAATCCCGGATTCTGAGTCATAGGGCTGGTTAAGTTTGCATCAATCACTGATTGAGGAATTGGAAAGATAGTGTCCCTGAGCTGTATCACATCACCTCCATTTTTATTATATTTCTGGGTCCTTTCAAACCACTTATTTGTTCTTAACAGAGTAAATCTGCGATGTTCTTCCATAACCAGTTCCCGTGATCGTTCATCAAGAATGAAGTCAATGTCTATATCAGCCCCGCTAACAGGACTTGCATTTGATCTGCTTCGTATTATATTGATTGTTGTGGCAGCATCTCCAGGAAAACCAAGTTTAAGCTGAGCCTCAGCTTTAAGAAGATATGTATCGGCCAGCCTCAGATAAATCTGATCATTGTAATTATCAGAAACTGACACATCGTTTGGGTTTGTCCCCTCAACCTTTCTTGACCATGGCCAATCTGCCCTAAGGTTATTTTCTTTGGTAAGATCATTGTCCCAGTTAAGCCAGATAGTGTCTCCAAAATTATAACCTTCAGGAGGAGTATCTGCTCCGTAAGGAGCATTTTCTTCTTCCGTCTTTAAAATAAAGTATTTTCTGATCGCAAAATTTGAAGCTCGGTCATCCTGAGGTTCATAAGCATCAATTGCCCATTTTGTCATAGAACAGAATGCCTTGCCCCTTCCGCCTCTTTCATATGTAATCCGCCACGGCTTTACAGCACCAATCTGCCACGTATCATACCTTCCTCCATGGATACGACGAATACGTGTCCCTTCTCCTCCAATAGCACCTAACTCAAATTGTGTCACCCAGAGAGCTTCGGTATTTCCCTCCTCACGGTTTTGATTCCCTTCAATAAACATGTCCATAAACGGAATTCCAGGTTCACTTTTTTTAACACCGTAACGTTCAGTAATAAGCTTATATGCCGGATTATCGATTACCTGGTTTGTCCAAAAAAGGGCACTATCAGGTTTATTCATAAGAAGATACATTTCAGCTAACCAATGCTGTACGGCTCCTTTTGTCAGCCTGCCTCTTAATGATCCTTCAACAGGAATATGCTGTTGTGCAAATTTAAAATCGGATATAATAAGTTTTCTGATTTCGGCAACAGGTGAACGTTCCCAGTCGGTTTTTATTTCAGATCCAACAGCCTCTTTAAAAACCATTGGAACATCACCCCATCCATAAGTAAGGTGCCGATATGACAATGCACGCAGGGCCCTGGCCTCAGCTATTACCCTGTTTTTGTTATCTCCAGGTGCTGTACCACCACCTGACCAGTCAATATCTTCATTTTCAGCCCGATTAATAATAGTATTCGCTGAATTAATTGTGGAATATAGCCATTCAAAAAGCCATTTAAAGTCTGCATCCTCCGGATTATTAAGTCCTCCCCAATCCTGGTAAAGGTAATTTTGAGGATAATTACTGCATATATTGTCTGTCCCATTAAAAATAAATTCACATCCCTCATACTCCCTTCTTTCTGCCCTGGCCAATGAATAAAGGCCGTTCAGTCCTGCTTCAAAACCGGCAAGATCAGTAAAGAGGGATTCACTGGCTATTATGTGTGGAGGTTTTTCATCGAGATAATCTTTTGAACAACCATAGCCCAGAATAAACACCAATGTGGCTGTAATACAATATATTGATTTTATTTTCATGATCTTATATTTTATTAATTTCTAACTAAAGATTTTCATTAAAATCCAAGGTTGATCCCAAAAACATATTCCTTCTGAAGAGGATAACTTCTCGGTAAATCAAGCTCCGGATCAAGTCCATTCCATTCTGTTAATGTAAATAGGTTACGACCGGTAATAAATAACCTTAACCTGTTGATCCTGATCTTTCCGATCATATCCTTCGGAAAATCATATGAAAGGGAGACATCCTTAAGACGTATGAAGCTCGCGTTTTCATAGATTAGTCCCTCAATGCCTTGCATAAACTTTGCTTCGTATTTATTCATATAAAAATCATTAGTTGGATTTTCAGGCGTCCACCAGTTCTTCTCCATGGGTGTACGTCGAGTCTCTTGAGTAACAAGATTGTCGCGCAACAGGTCATTATAACGTGTTACACCGTGTACACCATGTACAAAAATTTCGAGTTTTAAATTCTTATAAGTGAAAGAGTTGGTTAATCCCCAAATAAATTTGGGATCCTGCTGGCCGATTATTTGCCTGTCTTCAGCAGTCAGAGCATAATCATTGTTAACATCCTTTAGCTTATCGTATCCTGGTTGTGTATTCCATTTTGCAGCTTCTTCAGCTTCATCCGTCTGCCAGACACCATCATATACATAATCGTAGTTTACCCTGATGGGTTTACCAATAAACCATGCATTAGCAACATCATCAATCTCATTACCCTGTTCATCCAACTCTCCATATAATGAAACGATTTTATTCTTAAAAAAAGAGATATTTCCAGTCATTGACCATTTGAAATTGCTTGTTACTATGTTTCTTGAAGTAAGAGACAATTCAAGACCGCTGCTTTCAGTTTCTCCAATGTTCTGTGTT
>CAZIAU010000103.1:7786-8164 GCA_964536755.1 uncultured Bacteroides sp.
CCTGCCCAGCAGCAAATCCATAGTATTGGTTTTATACCAGTTGATATTACCTGCAATCCGGCTTTTAAGTAATCCAAAGTCCAATCCCAGGTTTAATACGCGAGATGATTCCCAACCTAAATTATCCTGACCTAAACTGTTTGGTATATACCCTGGCAAAGAAGTGCTTCCAGAAACCATGTTCTCCTCACCTAATCTGGATATGGTCTGATAAGCACCCACAGCCTGGTTACCATTCAGCCCATATGAGATTCTTAATTTCAGTTCATTGAATAAGTCTTCCCAGGGAAAAAACTGCTCATTACTAACATTCCAACCCATAGCCACTGATGGAAAAACACCCCATTTACGCTCGCTTCCAAATCCTGAATATCCATC
>CAZIAU010000104.1:0-2345 GCA_964536755.1 uncultured Bacteroides sp.
CCAGTTCGGCCCGAATATCCATAAGAGTAGGGATCCCGATATCTCCATCCACATATTCTTCAAGCCTGATCTGTTTTACAAGAGACTGATCCCTGGTAAGCTGTAGTACATCTACCTTCAGATCCACCGCCATCCTTTCTACTATATGATAACTTTCCGGGTGGACCGCCGTATTATCCAGGGGATTCTTCGCCCCTTCGATCCGGAGGAATCCTGCACACTGTTCAAAAGCTTTTTCGCCCATCCTGGGCACCTTTTTAAACTGTTTTCTGGAAGTGAACCCACCGATTTCCTTACGGTAATCCACTACGTTCCGGGCCAGGACCGGTCCAAGTCCGGACACATAGGTAAGCAGATGCATGCTGGCCGTGTTCACGTTAACCCCCACCAGGTTCACGCAACTTTCCACTACTTCATCCAGGCTTTTTTTCAGATTCCCCTGATCCACATCGTGCTGGTACTGTCCCACCCCGATGGATTTGGGATCTATCTTAACCAGTTCAGCCAGTGGGTCCATAAGCCGCCTGCCAATGGAAACCGCGCCACGAACCGTTACATCATAATCGGGAAATTCCTCACGTGCAATTTTTGAGGCAGAATAAATGGAAGCACCCGATTCGCTTACAACGTAAACATCCAGTTCGTGGGGAAATCTTATCAGCCGGATAAATCGTTCTGTCTCCCTGCTGGCGGTCCCGTTCCCGATGGCAATGGCTTCGGTTCTGTATTGCTGAACCAGAGATGATATTTTCCTGGTGGATCCTGCCCTGTCGGACTGGGGCGGATGAGGATAGATGGTTTCGTTGTGGATCAGGTTTCCGTGCTCATCCAGGCATACAACTTTGCAACCGGTCCTGAAACCGGGGTCTATGGCAAGCACCCTTTTTTGTCCCAGTGGCGATGCCAGCATGAGCTGCCTCAGGTTGCCGGCAAATACCTTGATAGCCTCCTTATCTGCCCTCTCCTTGTGAAGTGCCTTATACTCGTTTTCGATGGATGGCTGCATGAGCCGTTTATATGAATCCCTGACCGCTTCAGCTACCTGATGTCCGGCATCACCGGGACTACTGACAAACTGCTTCTCCAGTGATTCCATTACCCTTCGGGTGTCAGGTTCCAGGGACAGTTTCAGGAAACCTTCCTGCTCACCCCTGCGCATGGCCAGTATCCTGTGGCCCGGGCATCTGGAAAGAGGTTCACTGAATTCAAAATAGTCGGCGAACTTGGCTGCTTCCTCTTCTTTTCCTTTTACAACTTTCGAATAAATAACAGCTTCCCTGTCAAAATGATACCTGATCGTTTTCCTGGCCCGCCGGTTCTCGTTCACCCACTCGGCAATAATGTCCCGTGCACCCTGAAGTGCATCTTCAATTGATTCAACATCCCCGTTGATAAATTCCGAGGCAGCTTTTTCCACCTCTGTTTCCTGCTGCTTCATCAGGATCTTTGCCAGCGGTTCCAGCCCCTTCTCGCGGGCGGCGGTGGCCCTGGTCTTTCGTTTGGGCTTATACGGGAGGTAAATATCCTCCAGGACCACGGGATCAAGGCATTCTTCGATCTTCCCGCGGAGATCATCGGAGAGCACACCCTGTTCATCAATAGTTTTCACTATATATTCCTTCCGCTTTTCCAGCTCCTTAAGCTTATTCAGCTCGTCCCTTATCTCGGTGATCTTCACCTCATCCAGGCTGCCTGTATGCTCTTTCCGGTATCGGCTGATAAAAGGGATGGTGGCTCCTTCCTCGAGCAGCTCAATGGTATTTTTTACCTGGCGTACCGGGATCCCGGTCCTGCCGGCAATAATCTCTTCAAAAACAATCATTGTTCAATCTGAATAGGGAATCCCATCGTCGTACCTGTACCAGTAGTCATAACCGAATTCGGGGACAAAGGTAGTGATTGTATATACATCCGTGGAGTATCCGCCCAAAAAACCGGTGCCCGCTTCCACGTTGCTATAAACGATCACCGGCACCGCCAGGTAATTGTCCTTGGTATTGTAATGTTTCTGGCGCGACTTCAGGTATTTATAGTAAGATTCGGATATGGACTGGAGCCTGAAATCGACCACGGCAGAGTCCGCTGACGCCAGGGATCTTGCTATAATGCTTCCCCGGAAAGAATATTTTTTGCCATCTATCAGCTGGTCAGAAAACAGGATTCCATCAGCGGTTATTGCCTCTACGATTATATCTTCGGATGTTATATTGGGATAGCTGCTATATCTGAAGATATCCCCAACCATGTATGTAGAATCCCTTGGAAAATAGTTCCACTGGCCACCATAATAGAGCGAGTCGATGATGACGACCGTGGTATCCCTCCATTCGGTGTACGACTGGTCT
>CAZIAU010000104.1:2355-8154 GCA_964536755.1 uncultured Bacteroides sp.
GGTAGTAATTATCAACATCCGGAGGGTCATGAATGGTCAGATCAAACTGAAGCAGACTTTCATAATTCCAAACATAAAAGTAAGTTTCATCGTTTGATTCAAGGGTCATTGTATCAACTGAGACTATTTCAACTGCCGGTGGGATCACACACTCTGAAGAGACCGTCGGATATCCCGCATTCTCCACTTCTATCCTGTATTCCTCCCCTATGACAGGGATGATCCCTGCAGACTTGTAGATACCATTAGCACCACCTGTCAGTTGTTCCAGCATGGATCCGTTACTGTATAATCTGACGGTGGCATTTTCAAGAGGAACAATAGGTGCATTATCCAGGATATGCCGGGTGCGGGAAACCTGGACCGTAACAACGGAATCACTTGATAAAGCTCCATTCAACACGATAAGTTTGTCCGACTCCTCCAGTTCGATAAACAGAACAGATTCACAGGAGCCGCCCAGGATCAGGATGACCATGGCCAATATGACTACAGCACGTGATTTCATCCTGTTGATTCCCTGTTTCATGTAACTTTAGAATTCAAATGAATAACTCAGCGAAGGTATCAGCATAAAAAGGCTCATCTGTTTCAACGCACGGTTTCCATAGTTGTCGTATCCGAAAAAGAGGAAAAAGGGATTCTGGCGGTTATATGCATTATATACCCCAAGGCTCCAGGTGGATGTGCCCCACCTCTTTTCCCTGTGCCTGTTCAGAGCCAGATCCAGGCGGTGATATGCCGGTTCACGGTACGCGTTCTTTCCTTTAAAATACTCTATCTCTCTTCTGTACGGACCAAAATAGTAGATGTTATAGAAATCGTTACCCTCATCACTAAACTGATAATTATCAGGAGCATACCTGGATACTGCCAGTGTCCTGGCCTTTCCCGTTCCGTAGACCCATGTGGCACTTACGTCTATCAGATCACTGATCTTATACATCAGGACGATGGACACATCGTGCCTTCGGTCATAGGTATACGGATAGGGGTTCCCGTTGTTAAGGTTTTCAAATTCAATCTCCACTTTTGACAGGGTGTAGCCCACCCAGCCCTTTATCCTGCCCAGGTCTTTACGGGCAAGTACTTCAAGGCCATAAGAGAGCCCTTTTCCACCACGCTCGATCTTATCCTCCCAGTCAACGCCGAACTCAAAAAAACTGGATCCTTCCGAATAATCGATCAATCCGTTCATTGACTTGTAGAATCCTTCAAGTGTAAAATACCAGCTATCTTTCATATTGTACGCCAATCCCAAAGCTGACTGGTATGAACTCTGGGGAGGAGTGCGATCGGTGGCAGGGACCCAGATATCGGTAGGCAGTCCGATGGTGCTGTTTGTGAGTAAATGAATATACTGATCCATCCTTGTAAAGGCTGCCTTTACTGACAGGTTGGGAGTGACCAGGATCCTGCCCGTAAACCTGGGCTGCAGAGAATGATAGAATTTCCCCCTCACAAAAAATGCTGAATAGTGCAATCCTGCGTTAGCCCTGATGCGGGTACCAAGCTGGAAATTGTCCTCCGCATAGACATAGAACTCATTGGCGTAAATGGGATCGGCATTAAACTCCAGGTTCAGGGTGTCATCTGTAGATTCCAGGGTTTCTATGCCAGGGGAGAAGGTATGATACAGGTATTTACCCCCGAATCGGAAAGAGTGCGAGGGAGAGGGCCTGAAATCAAAATCAGCCATTCCTCCCAGGTCCTCAATACCCGAAAAATAGTTATATGAATAACCCACATCATATTTCCCGTTGATCAGGGTCTGCGTATCATCAAATGTGTCGAACTTGTAGTTGCTGTAAAGCAGGGAAACGTTGCTGAACAATTTACTCCCGTAAACATGGTTCCACCGAAGTGCAGTGGTCAGGTTCCCCCAGTAAAGTCCCGATTCCGATTTTGTCTGGTAGGAAGTGTCGTTATCGATGCGCTGTTCCTCATTTTTAATGAACAGCCTGTCCCTTCCATGGTATGCGCTAAGGTAGAGGCGGTCATTTTCCGAGAATTTATGATTGATCTTGGCATTCAGGTCGTAGAAATAGTATCCCGAAAGCCCCTCCACCCCGTTTGCTTTGTTGACAGTCCTGATTATGGGTCTTGCCAGCACATCCAGGTATGTCCTCCTGCCAGAAACTATAAAGGAGGTCCTGTCCTTTAAAATCGGGCCCTCCACGGTGAGCTTGGAAGCTATCAGGCCAACCGATCCCGAGGCCTTGAATTCCTTCATATTGCCCTCTTTTAACCGCACATCCACAACCGAGGAAAGGCGTCCGCCATAGTGAGCCGGAAATCCGCCTTTGGTCAGTGTGATATTTGAAATGGCATCGGGATTGAATACCGAAAAGAAACCAAACAGGTGATTGGCATTATAGATAGGCACCCCGTCAAGCAGGAACAGGTTCTGATCGGGACCACCTCCCCTTACATAAATGCCACTGGTCCCTTCAGTACCGGATTGAACTCCCGGCATTAACTGAATGGTCTTAATTACATCGGCCTCACCCATAAACATGGGTATTGATTTGATATCCTTAATGGGGATATGTATCGAGCTCATCTGGGGATCTTCCACAATATCACGCGGACGGTTGGTAATAACAGTAACTTCATCCAGCATCAGCGAAGGATCCAGTTGATAGTTCATGGTCAGGTTTGCTCCCAGCCTGAAACTGTCAAGGCGGGTAGAATATCCCACATAGGAAATCTGAAGTTTCACATCACCTGCCGGAAGTGTCAGGCTGAAGAAACCATATTCGTTGGCAGAGGTCCCTTTTCCGGAAATAAAATCATATACAGTGGCAGCGATCAGTTTTTCACCTGTAGAGTGATCCTGCACATATCCGCTTATGGTATATCGCTGTGCCTGAAGACATAGAACCGGTATAAGGATTAATAAAAGAGACGACAACTGCGACTTTCCCATAGAACGGAGCAATTTCGAAAAATCAAAGTTAATAAAACCTCCAGCATTTAAACGGGCTTAAGAAACAGTTATTACAGGAGGTAATAAGAATTTGGTAGGTTGCGCCAAATATTTGCCTATTTTTGTCTTAAAGTCGAAAAAATGAGTCAACACCAGATCTTTCCTTCCATCCTGACAGCCGATTTCCTTCATCTGTCCGATGAGATTGAAATGGTTAACGGGTCACGTGCCGATATGCTGCACCTGGATATAATGGATGGAGTTTATGTGCCCAACCTTACATTTGGTTTCCCGGTGATCAGGCAAATTAAATCTGTATCGAAAAAACCGCTGGATGTTCACCTGATGATCATTAATCCCGACAGATACCTGGAAGAGTACAGGGATGCCGGCGCCGACTGGCTGACCGTTCATTATGAAACCTGTCCCCACCTGCACCGGACCATTCAGAAGATAGGGACGCTGGGCATGAAACCGGCAGTGTCGTTAAATCCCCATACAGATGTTTCTTTACTGGGACCTGTTCTGAAAGATCTGAACATGGTTCTGATCATGACCGTTAACCCGGGATTCGGGGGACAGTCCTTCATAGAAGCCTCCTATGAGAAGATCAGGAAGCTCAGGACAATGATTTCCGAAGCCGGTTCGGAAACACTTATCCAGGTAGATGGTGGTGTTACAGAAGATAACATTGGTAAGCTTATCGAAACAGGGGTGGACGTTTTTGTCGTGGGGAATACTGTTTTTTCCGCAAAAGATCCCGTCAGGGTAATCTCAAATCTTAAGGATTCCCGGTAATTAAACGTTTTTAATGATCACTCCCTTCCCTCAAGATAATCCTCCAGGTATTTGTAGTCAGAGGTCAACGATCCGTTCTGAGCAATGGTTGCCCTTTCAAGCATCCCGGTCATCTTCAGTTCCAGCAATTCGGGGATTACATGCTCTTTAATTGCCGCACCAAAATCGGAAGATGCATCCCTGGGCAGCTCCCCGGGCAGATTGTCCACAGCCATAACAGTAATGCATTTATCATCGAAAGGATCTGCTTCTGTGCCCGTAACGGGATCATATCCGTAGAACGGTTCTGCAATGGTGGATGCCCTGATGGTAGAGGGGACAGGGCCGTTGATATCACAGCTTACATCTGCAACAACGCGAATGGGTAACGTTCCGTCTGCCAGCTCTTCCCTCGTAAATAACACGGGCGAAAGCGGGTCCCAGAAATGGCATGCAATATACATGTCGGTTTTTGCCGCATATGGCGTAAAAGCATTCTCATAAAGCCCGGGATGGGCCATAAAATGCCCGAAATCAAACTTCGATCCGTCGCTGCGCCGTGCATAGTGCCAGGGGTCCAGTCTTGTATATACCGGGCTTTCAAACTCAAGTTCAAGGTATTCTTCGGGTGCTACCTCCATGATCCCTGCTTTGTTCAGTATCTCTGTGGCGCCTCCGGCAACACGGCCTCCCCCGGTTACAGCGATCCTTACACTGCCCATATCCACGTTCTGCAGCCCGGAGACAAGCTCTGCAAGATCCTTGCAACGGGAGGCAGGTGTCAGTTCAAATGTCCGGTAACGCAGTCCAAATCCCCTTAACCCGTTATATGCTCCAACCACACCCGCCCATCTGCCAAAAGCCACAACCCTTGTGCGGGCCTCATCGGTCAGATACTCATAATCAATCAGCCTGATGTTCTTATCCACAACAGACTTTAACAGATCGCGGTTGTAAGGTTGTTTTTTGGCTGTATGGGAGAAGAAGAAATAGGACTTTCCGCGTAAAAGGGACCCGGGATCCACCTCTTTCACCCCCAATAATGCATCACATCCGCTGAGATCTTCCCCGAGAGTAATTCCCATCGAAGAGTATTCCGAATCGGCAAAGCAGCGGTAATCAGATGGTTGTACAATGATCTTCAGTCCGGGGTACAGATCCAGCAATTCCCGGCAATGTGCAGGAGTGAGTGGAACCCGTTTATCGGGAGGATCTTTTGTTTCACGGACTATTCCCAGGAGAAGATTTTTCATTGATTCGAATTTAACAGAATTTATTGACTATCCTCGCAGCAGGTTCCTATCCAGGTCTGGAAGGTCTGGTCCGAGTCAACCATCGAAGTGTATCCCTGCTCCATTGGAAATTCGGCCGATGGCAATCCTGCCTGCTTAAGAAAAGCAACAAATCCCTGATTCAGCATCCTTCCTGCCCGTAACGGAAATTCAAAAAGATCGGGGAAATTCTGTTCGTTGCCCGGCTGTTCATAATCTTTCCTGCATGCTTTCTCCGATGAAGAAAGATAAATTCTGCAGGCCATTAGCCGCACATTATATATCAGACAGATCCCATTTTCCAGAAAGGGGCATGGCTCTCTCAACTTCAGCTGTTCACTGACACTCCTGTAAATGGTCAGCCGGGACCTCTTCCGGGCTCTTTCCAGGATCTCATGTCTGATCTCATCAGAAATATGGTTCTGAATATGGTCCCTTATATAAAGGAACTCATGGGTGACAGCAAATACGGACTGATGACAACACCAGGAACAACCTTCCCTGCATTCCGCAGGTTTGCCTTCTGCCCCTGATCTTCGAAGAAATGACTCCAGGAGATCCTCAATGGAGATATAAAGCTGACCTACGGCCTTGATAAGCTTTGTCGAGGTTATTCCTTCATTAAGTGAATTATGTGCAAGCCTGTATCCGTCCCTGTAAAATATCCGGTCAACCTCTTTGTAGTCCATGTTACCGGATGGGGAAAGCGATCAGGGTCTTCCACCTGGAAGTATCAGGTTCACTTTCCGGGTCAGTCAGGTAGAACTCGAAACAATCGCCCCGGATATCCAGTTCGTTCGACCGGATATATTGATCCATTTT
>CAZIAU010000105.1:0-5925 GCA_964536755.1 uncultured Bacteroides sp.
TCCTTTATTTCTTCCTGAACTTCCGGACCCAGTTTACAGTATTTAAGCAACGACTCTCCAATGGCAGTACTCACCTCCCTATCGTTGTGGTCATCCCTTGGTATCACAGTGATCCCCGGGACCTCCTGCTTATAATTATCCTTTACCCACTGACCGAATCCGGTGAGAGAGGTAGTTACCGTGGGAATTCGGAAGGCAAGGCTCTCAAGTGGTGTGTAACCCCATGGTTCATAATAGGAGGGGAAAACTGTGATGTCAAATCCTATCAGTATATCGTAATACGGCAGGTTAAAAATGCCATCATCACCATTGAGGTAAGAGGGGACGAATATAACCTTAACCCTGTCATCTTTTCCATTATTTAACTGATTTTCCCTGATGCGGTTAAGTATGGGATCGTATTCGGCATAGTGCAGGTTATGAGTCAGGTGCTTCTCCGGCAATTTCTTGAGACCTTTTTCTCCCAGAGCATCAATGAGGTCCTTTCGTGCCCCGTAATGGTTGGCCGGAATCAACATGAACGCAACAGAATTCCCTGTACAGTTCTTATTCCTGTTGAGCTCCCCCAGCGAATCTATAAACAGGTCAATTCCCTTATTTTTAAATTCATACCTGCCACTGGTGGCTATAAGACTTGTATCATCACTGATCCTGTCACCCGTAAGCGCAGTTGCAATTTCAATGAGTTTTTTTCTTGCCTTTTCCCGCCTCGTCTTAAAATCCTCCCTATCGGGAACAAAACTATCTTCAAAGCCGTTGGGTGTGATCACATCCACTTCTTTCTTATAAAACTGAGCACACTCCTCTGCTGTAAGTTTGCTTACTGTTGTAAATGCATCGGCATGTTGACTGGCAACCTTTTCGGAAGAGTGTTTTGAGATAATATTCAGTTCCTTGGCTTTCTGGTCCCCATTGTAAAGGGCCAGGTTACTGTAAAGTGGCTGGTTATTGCCAGCAATGGCCCTTCCAACTGTGGTGGCATGCGTGGTAAACACAGTACCGACCTGGGGCTGGTACTGCTCAATGTACATCAGCCCCGCAGCGGTTTGCCATTCATGAAAATGTGCCGCTACCTTTTTATCATCCAGGTCATAAAACCTGATAAAGCTTTCGATAACTATGCCGGCGGCATATCCGAAGAGGGTTGGCTCAATATAATCCCACTGGCCGCTGATGGAATCGAGTTTGTAAGTTTCCCATAACTCTTTAAATATATTATCCTTCTGATTGATAAAAGTGGTGAAATCAAGCATTAAAGAGATGGGTCGCCCTGTAATTTTCCAGTACCCTATCCTCACCCTGAGGCCTTCCCTCAGGGCTCTCTCCCTCCATTCGGTAAATAGTGAATTGTCTTCCTCAAATTCGGGATGTTCCCCTGACTCCCGCCAGACATCAGGGCCAATGGTAATATATCTTTCCTTAAGCTCATCCAGAACGGTTTGTGCTTTTGTGGAAATTACTGTATGTATACCTCCGATCTTGTTGCATACTTCCCAACTTACCTCGAATAAATAATCAGGCTTTATCATTTCTTCTTATATAATTTTAGGAAATGGATACTATTTCTTTTTCCCGGATACCCGTGGGCTCTTCTTTACCGAAGCAGCTGACTTTTCTTTAACCTCTGTTTTATCAGATGCTGCAGGATCTTTTGCAGTGGCAGATACTTTCGAAGCCGCAGCTGTTCTGCCGGCAGTTGTTTTCCTTCTTGCTGCAAGGCGTTTTTCCAGCTTTTCCAGCTGTTCATCCTTCTCTTTGATTATCTTGCTCAGTCGTGCCACATCATTGTCCACGTGTAATTCGACGGCCGCATTCACCCGGATCTCAAAATCACTTAAAATATTCATATAGTTGATGAAAGCATCGTATGGAGAGTTATAGGGATTAAAATAGGAATGTACATCCCCGTCGGAGAAGAACTTGGTAGACATATAATAAAAATGGTCGCTGACCTGAAGATAATAATAATCCTGCAGGATATCCCTGTCACGTGTTTCGACTACTTTTTCGCTAAGGGAATAGAGCTTCTCAAAAGCTTCCTGTTGCATTTCATTTCCCAGCCATGCCGTGAGGTCTCTCTCTTCATCGGCCCACGAAATGGCATTGGGTACATCGGCAACAGCTATAACCTGAAGCTTGCCGGCTACTTCTGAAGGCGTACTGAAACTGAATTTTGAGTTCCGGAATACAATAGCCGGAAGAGCTTTAAGGAAATCAAATATGCCTGTCTCTTTCCATTGATGCTCCCCAAAAGTCTCATAATCCATAAAAAGATTAATTACCTCTTCCTTTTCCGGCACCTGGTTCAACCATTTTACAAATTTATCCGCTGTCAGCGGGTACTCACTCCATCCCTGGTTCGAGAACCTGAACGCAATATCATCGCTGAGTTTGAAATTTTTCAGCAATAACTTTAGTTTCGGATTGATTGCATTGCAATAAAGATAGTTGGGGCTTTTCCATCCCAGCACATGCTTCGCTCCTTCCGTAAGCATGGCTCTGTATCCCATATCTGCAACCATGGCGCCTATTTCATCGGAGTATATCAGCTCCGTATTCCTGAATACCTTTGGCTCCTGTCCGAAGTATTCCATTATCAGATCTCTATGTTTCTTCACCTGCCGTTCAAATTCCTCCCTGCCTTTCAGAGAGCTCAGTGAATGGGCATAGGTTTCCGACAGGAACTCCACATGGCCCGTTTCAGCAAGTTTTCTGAAACTCTCAAGTACCTCGGGGGCATAGAGGGCAAACTGTTCCATGACAATACCTGAAATGGAAAACGCGATCCTGAATTTTCCCTTATGTTTCCGGATAAGGTTAAGCATTAATTCATTGGCAGGCAGGTAACACTTCTCTGCAACCTTATTAAGGATCGATTCGTTGGAGTAATCATCGTAATAGTAATGATCATTCCCGATATCAAAAAAGCGATACCTTCTGAAACGAAATGGCTGATGGACCTGGAAATACAAACAAATAGTTCTCATATGGCCTTGTTAAGTTTTATTTTACAAATTCCTGGTATATGGAGTAGACCTTTCTCCCCGAATTTTCCCACTTCATATCATTTACCTCCTGTACACCGTATTTCTGAAACATCCTGGAAAGAGAAGGATAGTTTAGTAACCCGTAAATGGCATCCGCCAGTGCGTCCACATCCCAGAAGTCCACCTTGAAGGCATACTTCAGGACCTCTGCCACTCCTGACTGATGTGAGATAATTGAGGGTACATTGGACTGCATGGCCTCCAGGGGGGAGATCCCGAAAGGTTCAGAAACCGATGGCATTACATATACATCGCTTATGGAAAACATCCTGAATACATCGTCCCCTTTCAGGAACCCGGTATAATGGAACCGGTCAGAAATGCCAAGTTCAGCCGTCCAGTGGATCATCTTCTCAAGCAGCTCCCCGCTCCCCGCCATAACAAACCTCACGTTGTCCATTTTCTGCAACACCTTATGGGCTGCCTGGATAAAATATTCCGGCCCTTTCTGAAGGGTCACCCGTCCAAGGAATGTGACAACTCTGTCGCTGATACCACGCCTTAATTTCAGTTTTTCGCTTTGAGGCAGGGGATCAACGGCATTATATACGGTAACCACCTTATCGGGATGGATCCCGTACTTTTCGATAACTGTAGTCCGGGTGAGGTTACTGACAGTAATTATTTTGTCAGCCAGATGCATACCCATTTTTTCTATCTCAAATACGCTGGGGTTCACATCCCCCCCGCTCCTGTCAAAGTCAGTTGCATGAACATGGATCACCAGCGGTTTGCCCGAGGCTCTTTTTGCAGCAATCCCGGCAGGAAAGGTAAGCCAGTCATGTGCATGAATGATATCGAATTTCTGCACCAGTGCGATCTCCCCGGCAACTACTGCATAATTTGCAATCTCCTCGTAAAGGTCCTTACCATACTCTCCTGTGAAACTGAGCTTGCCCCCCATGCTGGTTTCAACCAGCCTGTGGCCCAGCTGTTCAGACTTATTAACCAGATCCTCGTATTCCTCGGGTGAAGTGTAAGGTACCAGATTTGAATTAATTTCAATATAAGAGAGGTCTTTCAGGTATCCCTTCTCCTTCACATTCCTGAAATCAACGGATACGTCCCCTGCACCCAGTACTCGTATCTTTTTCTGGTCTTCATCACCATAGGCTTTGGGAACAACAAAAAGGATATCCAGTCCAGGAATGGATGACATGCCTCGTGTCAATCCGTAGCATGCTGTTCCCAATCCTCCCGAAATATGTGGTGGAAACTCCCACCCGAACATAAGTACCCTCATAATCTGGAGCTTTAGAATTATTTATTGAACCCTTCTATAATCTCTCCAATCCTCAATAGTGCAGCCACTCCTGTCGCCTGCGAAATAGTTCCCCGTGGATAGTGGGGCGGATTGCCGTCATACACTTCAGAAATACTACCTATTCCCCTGGTTGAAAGATCTTCCTCAAACCCGTCATACAATCTTTTTATCTGGATATGACCCGATCTTTTATGTACATCCAGGTAACCCTTAACATAATGTTCCAGCAGCCACGGCCAGACAGTTCCCTGGTGATATGCCAGATCCCGGCTGGTCTGGTCACCCTCGCACACCTCCTTATAAGCTTCATTTTTAGGAGAGAGGCTTCTCAATCCTCTTGATGTCAGAAGCTCACTTTCAACAACATCCAAAATTGATTTCTTCACATCGACCGTTAACGGGGAATAATCCAGGGCAACCGCTATTACCTGGTTTGGCCTGACAGAAAAATCCCTGAAAGATCCATCCGTATAATCGGCCAGGTATCCCATTTCTTCCGACCAGAAGGTCTCAATGAACGAACTCCTGATGATATCGGGAAGGTGATTCCAGGATGCAAAGAATTTCTTATCCTTTTTCTCGGCCCAGGTCAGGCACTGGCAAACTGCATTATACCAGAGCGCATTGACCTCAACCGGACAGCCTGCCCGTTCAGTTACAGGTTTGCCATCAACAACGGCATCCATCCAGGTGAGGGGCCTCCCCTCTTCCGAAGCAAATATCAGTCCGTTCTCCATCATTTTAATGATCCCCGAACTCCCGTCCCGGTATGTTTCCATCACCGACTTGATGGCCTTTCCGTATTTTTTCCAGATGTCAAACTCAGGAAGGTAATTATTGAATTGCTGGAGGGCCCAGATAAACCATAGCGGCGCATCCACCGATCTGAATGCAGCTTCGCCCCTGATCACAATATTCGGGAACAATCCATTTTTCATACGAATCACCATGGAATCAATAACTTCCAGGGCTGTACCCGGATCTCCTGTGGTAAGTGTAAGTCCGGGTAACGCCATGAATGTATCCCTGCCCCAGGTTCCGAACCAGTGAAACCCAGCCTTGATCTCCGTACTATTGTTTCTTCTGACAATAAATTGTTGTGCCGCATTGAACAGACAATTCTTATAACTGTCCCTGGGAATACGTTCCTTTAATTCAATTGTGAATTTCCTTTTCAGTCCGGCCGGGGCTGTTTCGGACGTGGAAGCAGAAAAAACAACCGTTTCTCCCTTCTTTATGGGAAATTCAAAGTATCCCGGCACATAAAGATCCTCTTTGAAATCGTATCCCCTTTTTTGCTCCTCCATATATTCGATGTTATAATTCCAATGCGGAAAAGGGACATATTCAATACTTTTTGAACATTGCATGAACAGTTCCGGGTACCCTTCGTATAACCGTGACCTGATCCCGTTGGCCACCTCCTGGTAACGTGTGTTGGCGTAAAGGTTTGATTTACTCAGTGCATGGAAATTACGGAACGCCAGGAAAGGTTTCAGTCTTAAAATGGTATCCGAATGAGCCTCCATCAAGGTGTACCTAAGAAGTACCTGTTCGGCCCTTGCTACCAGTACCATTTCTCTTAACAACACTACTCCCCCAACCCGGTAAATA
>CAZIAU010000105.1:5935-8096 GCA_964536755.1 uncultured Bacteroides sp.
AACCCCTGTTAGCATCAAAATCCCTGACATATTTATGCCCCCTGGGCACATAATGGTCCCCTTCATATTTATGGATACCCAGGTTAAATTCCTTATCATGTTGTATGATTGTAGCATCCAGGGTCGAAAGGAGTACGTGATGCTCCCCGTCCATCTCTTCCAGGGGACACACAAGAAGGCCATGGTATTTCCTTGTATTACACCCTATAATGGTGGTAGATGCATATGAACCTGCACGGTTGGACCTGAGCACTTCCCTTGCAAGTGAATACTCAAGGTTTACAAGTTCGGATTTATCAAATTTCAGGTAACTCATTTAAAGGAGAAATTAAGATGTTTCTGCAATAAAAATCGGATAGCAAATTTACAAAAATAGAATCAGCCAGTTGTTATTATTGATTATGTCTTTTTTGAAATATTTAGCCTGATAAAACGTTAAAAACTAACAACAAAACTTAACAGAAGGTTGGTAATGCAATGTAAATTTAACAACTAATTAGCAGATAAATCATTCTTACTATTTTTATACTGATAAATAATTGAAAAATGACCGGAAGGCTTAGCATAATTATCGCCATACTGGGAATCCTGATCCTCCCGGGTTGTCACCGGAATAAAACTTCCGGACCCGGAAAAAAGGGAACCGATCTGACCATCCATATAAATGGTTCGCTGGAAGGCGGTGCAGGAAAGCAGGTAATCCTCGAGCAGATGGGGGCAAGGGAATTTATCCCTGAGGATACTGTAACCTGCGATATATCAGGTTCATTTAAAATATCCTGTATCTGTAAGGAAGAAGCGTTTTATATACTCAGATACGGTGCAGGCGGTTACGTAACACTCCTTCTTAAACCGGGGGAAAGGATTGACTTTAAGGGTACATCCGGGAGAACCGATTTGTATGAGGTGGCAGGATCACCAGGATCGGAACTTTTGTGCGACCTGGCTCTTGAACACAAAAGGACCCTTAATTCCATGGGGGATATTTCGCGGAAAAACATGGAACTGGTTTCATCCCCGGATTATGTGAAACTGAAAGCTGAACTGGACCGGCAGTTTGATTCCATTGCTGGAAGCTTTTATAATTATTCCCTTGATTTTATATACAGGAACCCTGCCTCTCTCTCCATCCTGATAGCTCTTTATAATTTATACGGACAGGGTTTGCCTGTATTTCAGCCTGAAAGGGATTTTCATGTTTACCAGTTTGTTGATTCGGCGCTGATGTCATCCCATTCCGGATTCGAAGCGGTACGCCTTTTGCATGCCGAGGTTGAAGAGGCTAAACAAATTATAAATAATGATAATCAGGTTCGTCCCCTTCAAAGGGGAGAGATCGCTCCCGATTTTGTATCTTCACGGCCGGATGGAACTGAGCTTGCGCTTTCTGACCTTAAAGGCAATTATGTACTCTTAAGCTTCTGGGCAGGATGGAGCAGGCTGAGCAGGGATGAAAACAGAACACTGAAGGCAGCCTATAAAAAATACAAGCAGCAACCTTTCAGGATACTTCAGGTTTCTCTGGATGATGATATGGATGTCTGGACTGAAGCCATACGGGAAGATGAACTGAAATGGGACCATGTAAGTGACCTGATGCGCTGGGAATCCCTTGTGGTGGATATGTACAGGGTGGAGAAAATTCCTTCCAATGTGCTAATCGATCCTGAGGGGAGAATTGTGGAAACTGATCTGCTGGGGGACCGGCTGTTAGAAAAACTGGATTCAATCTTTAATAACTGATTATTATGAGAACGGGGCGATTACTCTTAATAATCCTTTTGCTGACCGGATATGCCTGCAACAGGAGCAGTGTGGAAGTGGAAGGACTCGTAAAAGGTGGAGAAGGCTCATACCTCACCCTGGAAAGGCTCGATGTAAACAGGACTACGGTCATCGATTCAGTGAAGATAGGGAAAAGAGGATTTTTTTCTTTTAAAACCAGGCCGGAAGAGCCTGAATTATATCTGCTCAGGTATAATCGGGGTGAAATTATAAACCTTTTGCTCCATCCGGGCGACAGGGTATCCATCAGCACCGTGGCGGAATCCTTTGGAACCGGTTATAAGCTGGATGGATCGGAAGAATCTGAAAACATCAGAAATCTTGTGGAACATCTTGCCAGGACTTGCTGGCACCCAATGGATTGCCCTCAGGTCCC
>CAZIAU010000106.1:0-8096 GCA_964536755.1 uncultured Bacteroides sp.
TTTTTTACGCTGCTAATTGGCGGACTGCTCCTTTTTATGGGCAGTACGCTGTTCGCCCAATCCTATGGATTCTATACAGAGAAACCGGGTTGGATGATGAACGGAGATTTTCTTACTGATCCCGACCTGGTTGGCCCGGTCATCCAGGCAGATAAAAACGCTACCGTCACATTCGTGACCGGCGGAGATGCAGATTCAGTCTATTTCGGCATGAATGCCATTCACACGATCCTGACTGACGATGCCGAAGGGAAAGACCGACTTGAGCTCAAAGTGGCTGAGGACGCAAACTTATCCTTGTTCAATTCGGGGCAGCTCATCTTCTGGATCAAGCTCCTGGCTCCCACCAACGACATCAATTTCGAATTAAGTGCCAACAGGAACAATGCAGGGGAATCCAAAGGGACCGATATATCCATGAAGGAGGAACTGGGACTGGATGTTAACAACGATTCCACCTGGCAGATGATCGTAGTGGATCTTGCCCTGCCTATCGATGGAGAAGATTTCACTTTTGATATATTCGAATCCTTCAGTTTCCGGAGCCGCGGAAATGCTTCTGATTTCCTGATAGATGAAATGCACGTGGAATACTATGGTGCTTATAGTATGTTTGCCGACAGGGCCGGATGGATGACAGACGGTGATTTCCTGACGGATGAGAACCTGGTTGGTGCCTCTATTGGTCCTGACAAAATGGCTACGGTCAGGATAATCACCAGCGGGGATGCCGATTCGGTTTATTCGGGACCGAATTCAATCTATGTGAATCTTACTGATGATGCCGAAGGAAAGGACAGGCTGGAATTCAAAGTGGCTGAAGATGCAGATCTTTCCATATTCAACCACGGCATGCTGAAATTCTGGATCAAGCTGCTGGCACCTACCAACGATATCAATTTTGAAGTGAGTGCCAACCGGAATGAAGCCGGTGAAGCCAAGGGAAGCGACGTTTCCATGAAAGAGGAGCTTGGACTTGACGTAGACAACGACTCCACCTGGCAATTGATCACCGTTGACCTGACAGAACCCATCTCAGGGGACAATTTCAATTTCAACATCTTTGAATCACTGGGATTCCGCAGCCGGGGGAATGCTTCCGAATTCATCATTGATGAAATGCATGTGATCCTTTCTGGCGGTTACGGGATGGCAGCCGATAAACCGGGCTACAAACTGGACGGAGATTTCATGACGGATGAGAACCTGGTGGGAGCCTCCATCGGGCCGGACAAAAACGCTACCGTATGGATGATCACCAGTGGGGATTCCGACTCTGTATATTTTGGCCCCAACGCTGTCTATGTCAATCTCACCGACGATGCGGAAGGCAAGGACCGCCTTGAATTCAAGGTGGCCGAGGACGCTGATCTTTCATTCTTCAACAATGGTGTACTGCACTTCTGGATCAAGCTGCTGGCTCCCACCAGCGATATCAATTTCGAAGTGAGTGCCAACCGGAACGAAGCCGGTGAATCCAAGGGAAGCGACATGTCCATGAAGGAGAACCTGGGACTGGATGTGGACAACGATTCCACCTGGCAGAAGATCTCAGTTGACCTATCGGAACCCATCGCCGGGGATAATTTCAATTTCAATATTTTTGAATCCCTGGGTTTCAGGAGCAAAGGGAATGCTTCGGAATTTATCATTGATGAGATGTATGTTCAGCTGACCTCGCCACTGTCACGCTATGCAGAGCCTTTGAGCGACGTGGCCACACTGGACACCCTGATTGTTTCCGTGGGGGCACTCAGTCCCGGATTCAGTCCTGATGTGGCTGCCTATACCCTGGATGTTCCTGAGGGCACGACAAATGTCACGGTAGAGGCTACTCCTACCGATGAAAATGCCACGGTAACTGGTACAGGAGATGTGGATGTTTCCTCCGGATCTGTGCAGGTGACTGTTACTGTCACTGCGGAAAATGGTGAAGCCTCCATGGATTATACGATCGATATAACCGTGCTCGTGGGTATCGAAGAGTTGAGTTTAAGCAATGTGCTGGTTTATCCGAATCCTGCATCGGATCTGCTGAACATTGATCTGAGGGGCAACGAGGTCCGGACCATCGAATTGCTTAACCTGGTAGGGCAGACAGTATACAGCCAGAAGGTGGATAGTGATCGCCTGAACATTTTTGTGGGAGACCTGGATGAGGGTGTTTACATCCTTCGTTTCGACGAACTTTCAGTGCGGAAAGTTACCATAAGCAGGTAGTATCCTGACCCTGTCCCTGCACCGAATACCGGTGTTTCGGGATTTCAGTAATAATGGAGCTGCCCCTGAACGGGGGCGGCTCCATTTTAACCTTTGGATAATAAAACCATTCGTAATCATGAAAATCAAGATCTTTTCTTTATTTGCTATTGCTGCCCTGGCAGCTATGTTATCCTGCAGGTCCGGGCATTCCCCCCAGACGGATCAGTGGGAAAGCCGCGGGGGCACCAATTACGGGATCTTTGCTCCGGATGAGGCCTGGCTGGAAGGAGACAGCTTGCCTTATTACGGCAGTGAGAATGAATGGAGCCGCAGGATGTTTGAAGAGGCCCCTGCAGACAGGTTCTATAAACGAAGGGGGCAGCGCCAGCTGCTGGCCATTCTGGACGGAAAACCGGAACTTGCTGTCGAGTATTGTAAACGGCGGCTGAAGGAGGACCCGTCTGATCCGGAGGTATATTACATGCTAACACTGGCTTATGCCAACATAGCATCTGAAAAAAAGTCCGGTAAGGAAAAATGGCTGGTCAGGGCTGAGAAATCCATGCAAAAAGCCCTTGATCTGGGCATGCCATTCGGACGATTCATTGCCGGTCCCAGGATGCTGATGGCCCCTCTTGCCGGACGGGATCTATTCCTTCGGCTGTACCGTGAAAGCTCGCCTCTCGTACATGGACCAATGCTGGGAGATGACAGGGAAGACAGCATTAAATGCTGGGTGCGAACTGCAGAGGAATCTTCTGTTCAGATGGCATCCTGGAAGATATCCGGTCCTTCAGATACAATCCTTTCGGGAATTGCTCAGACCACCGGGGAGTCTGATTATTCGGCTGTGATGGAACTGGGCGGGCTTGAACCCGGGACCCGCTACCGGTATACGATACTTGTTGACGGGAAAGGAGTCTTCGAAGAATCTGAAATTCCCTCCTTCTCATCGGGGAAGCCGGAAAATATCCCGGGTCGGTTCCGTATTGCTTTCGGAGGGGGAGCAGGCTATATGCCTGAAGCGGAAAAGGTATGGAACACTATTCTTGAAAAATCTCCTGATGCCTTATTTTTACTGGGCGACAACACTTATGTGGACCTCCCGGGTATGCCCGGACCCTTCCATGACTACACCTATTACCGGCGCTATTCCAGGCCTGAATTCAGGATGCTCACCAGCCGTGTACCTGTCTATTCTATCTGGGATGACCATGATGCGGCCATAGACGATGTCTGGTTGGGGCCCTATGTTGATAAACCGGACTGGAAGCTACCCATGATCAGGCATTATCAGCATCTCTGGGCGAATCCGGGTTACGGTACGGAAGAATGGCCGGGATGCTGGTATTCATTTAAACAGGCTGATATTGAATTTTTTATGCTTGACGGCCGTACGTACCGAACTTGCCCGTTCGGTATTGATCCGACGATGCTCGGACCGGTGCAGAAAAAGTGGTTGCTGAAGGGCCTGGCTCATTCCACGGCGTCCATTAAGGTTGTGGTTTCACCGGTACCCTGGACGGACAAGGCCAAACCGGGGAGTCATGATACCTGGGCGGGGTTTCCGGAAGAGCGCAAGGAACTGTTTGATTTCATTGCGGATAATAAAATAAACGGAGTAACACTGATTTCTGCTGACCGTCACAGGTCCGAGGTCTGGGAAGATGAATGGAACGGTTCCTATCCCCTTTATGAATTTATCAGTTCCCGTCTGACCAATATGCACTTTCATGAAATAGAACCCGGGGCCATATTCAGCTACAACGAATTGCAATCCTTCGGGATCCTTGATTTCAACCCGCAGGCGGAGGTGCCCACTGCCTCGATTCAGTTTGTGAACCTCAACGGGGAAACGGTTTTTGAAAGAACATTTCAAATTGGCAAATAGGGGTGTTGGCCCTGCCCGGTTTTCTTTTCATCCGGATAATGAAATCATTTGTTCCAATGTCAGAAACAACGAAGCGAATCACTTCCGTCCCCTGAAGCCCTCTGTTTATTGACTTGACAGGATATTCAAATGTTACATTTCAGTCCGTGAATCTCTGCTTCTGCGAACCCAGTCCTTCGATGCTAAGTTCCACCACGTCTCCGGGGACGAGGTAGTGTGGTGGGTCGAAGCCCATACCTACACCGGAGGGGGTTCCCGTAGTTATGACATCACCGGCTTCGAGTTTCATGAACTGGGAGATATAATGCACCAGGTAAGCAGGTTTAAACACCATATTTCCTGTATGGCCGTTCTGTTTTATCTCTCCGTTCACGGATAAATGCATTATCAGACTAAGTGGGGCAGGGACTTCGTCCGGAGTGACCAGAAAAGGTCCCAGAGGGCTGAATCCCGGGCAGGATTTGCCTTTTACCCACTGGCCTCCCATTTCCAGCTGGAACTCACGTTCGGAAAGATCATTCATAATGCAGTATCCGGCGATAACACTTTCTGCCTCTTCTTCGTTCTTGAGATACAGTGAGTCCCGGCCGATGACAAGGGCCAGTTCCGCTTCCCAGTCCGTTTTTTTGCTTTTCCTTGGAATCCGGACGTCATCATAGGGTCCCTGGAGGGTATTGGTAGCTTTCATGAAAATGATGGGTTCCACCGGAAGCTTCATCCCCGCTTCCCGGGCATGATCGGTATAATTCAATCCCACGCAGATAATCATTCCCGGCCTGGCCACACAGGATGCCCATCTGGCATTGTCCGGAATTACCGGCAATCCGCTGCCTTTTTCAGATATTAGTTCCTGCAGCTCCCGGATTCTGCCTTCATTGAAAAACCTTTGATTCCAGTCATCAAAGTAATAAGAGCAGTCCAGCCGCTTCCCGTTAAGAAAGACCCCCGGTTTTTCAGAATTTTTTTCATCAAATCGTATCAGTCTCATGATCGGGAGTTCAGTTTTATATTGGCTTCATCTATCTTGGATTCAGGCAATACTGACGGACTGCCAAACATCAGATCTTCTCCGGAACCGGTTTTAGGGAATGCAATCACCTCCCTGATAGAGGACTTCTTTTCCAGTATCATTATTAACCTGTCAATACCCCATGCGATACCACCATGAGGTGGGGCTCCATATTTAAAGGCTTCTAACATATGTCCCACACTTTTTTCCATTCTTTCATGGTCATATCCCATATTTCTGTAGGTCGCCTCAAGTATTGCATCTTTGTGTGCACGTATGGAACCTCCCCCTATTTCAGTACCATTTAAAACCAAATCATATTGCTGTGAAAGGATGCTTCCAATATTCTTCCCTTCCAGATGATCCTGCAAGTATTCAACTTTTGGCATTGAGAACGGGTTATGTGAAAAAGTCCACCCTCCGCTGTCCGTTTTTACAAATAGAGGAAAATCTATTACCCATGCAGGGTGTAATTCGTTTGTTTTGATCAGCTTGAGCATTTTCCCTAATTCCTGGCGTACTTCATCAAGTGCTTTATTTGCTGTCTTATAATCCGCTGCTGAAAAGAATACTATATCACCCGGCGATGCGTCAACTCTCTTAATAATATTAATGGCAATATCTTCTCCCAGATACTTGATTATCGGAGATTGTAAACCGTTTTTATTTACTATAATATATGCCAGTCCGCCCAGACCATGTTCCCGGGCAACTAAAGTAAGATTTTCAATCTGCCCTTTTGTCAATCGTTTTTCGGATATATTACCACTTACTTTAATACATTTTACAATACCTCCTTCATCTATGGGCTTTGTGAATACCTGGAATGACGTTTCTTTAACGATATCGGTTATGTCTTCCATCTCCAGGCCAAAACGCAAATCAGGTCTGTCAGTGCCATATTTTTCCATTGCCTGATAATAGGTAAGTATTTTAAAAGGAAAGAGTTTCCATTTATTCCCGTAGATCCTGTTAACGATCTCGTTAAACAGATTGGAATTGACGTCAATGACATCCTGCATACTCACGTACGCCATTTCAATATCAAGCTGTGTAAACTCCGGTTGCCTGTCTCCCCTGGAATCTTCATCCCGGAAACACCGGGCAATTTGAAAGTATTTTTCAAATCCCCCAACCATTAAGAATTGTTTAAATTGCTGCGGTGCCTGGGGTAATGTGTAAAACCTGCCCGGGAATTTTCTGCTTGGAACAATGAATTCCCGCGCTCCTTCATCCGTGCCGGAACTTAAAACCGGGGTCTCAATTTCAATAAAATTTTCTTCATCCAGTATATCCCTGATGAGCTTAATGACCCTGTGACGGTTTATAATCGTTTTTCTGGTATCTGAATTCCTGTGGTCCAGGAACTTGTATTTGAACCTGACATTTTCGGAGGATTTTGCAGCTCTTCTGACCTCAAAAGGGAGGGTCTTCGCGATGTTCAATACTTCCAGTTCTGAAGTATCCAGTTCCAGTGTACCGGTCCTGATACCGGGATTATAATCATCATCGTTTCTGTGAATGATCTTCCCGGTTACCATAATTACGGATTCAGGATTAATTTTAGCCAGCTGGTCCAGATCCGGAAAGTTCTCCCTGTTTAACCTGACCTGAAATATTTCATAGCTGGTGTCTCTAAGGTCAATGAAAACAAGCTCACCGTGATCACGAACACTCGATACCCAGCCAGATAAAGTGACTGTTTCAGATAAATTATCGGTTGTGATATCAGAAATATGATGTGTCCTGTACCGATCCTTTACTATAATTTCCTTTGATCTTGCCCAGCCAGAAATGCTATCCGGTGTTTTTTTCGTAATTCTTAATTCTGGAGTCGCAAAGGTATTTGTGAAACCATTGTCGGATTCACCATTAGATAATTTTCTTATGACCCGCTCCCTAATAACTTTCCCGGGAACTCCTTTACCGGTTTTCGAAATTACTTTGCCAACCAGAATACCTGCTTTATTTAAGTTTCCGGCTTTGATATCATCAGCAACATCCCGGTTCTCTTTAATTACTTCCTCAATACTTGATTCCAGTTTTACTGCTGATATGCTGTGCTCCCCTACGTATGTTTTATAGTCGAAGTCTTTATTATTCAGCAGTTCACGTGTCACATGCTGAAATAAAATAACAGAAATCTTTTCCTCTTTGAGCATTGAAAAAAGCTCTGTGAATGCCTTAATATTGATGACTTTTTGATATTCTTCCGGTTTAACGTTATTTGTTAATGTTCTGGCTATAAATACAGGGTCCTTAATTTCATTGTTGATGCTTAAGAAAATGCCTGACCTGATGGGATCAGCGGTGAAAAATTTTGCATCCTGAGGCAACACTCCTCCATTAATTAATATCGATTCAACAGGGAAGGGTAATAAACTATTATCAATATGAGTTTCCTCAATTGCGCTTTTTATATTCACAAACGGGATATCCGGTTCCTGTGCAAACCTGTAATCCGCTGCAAATTCTTTTGTTCGCATGGTTTTGGTCTGCTTCAGATCAGCATCAAACAAAACTGTTGTCTGGTCAGGTCTCGGGCTTTTATGTTCGATAAAATAATCGAGCTGTTTCGACACCTCTTCAATAATAGCTTCCATCATGAATTTAAATGAGTTAAGATTCTTGATTTCAGCACGGGGATTTAAATCTTCTGTCCCTTGCTTACGAAGTGATACACTGACGTCTGATTTGAATTCACCCTTTTCCAGGTTTGCTTCTGATATTTTCAGATTCTGAACAATACGTTGAAGGTACTGGGCATAAGTTGAAGCATCCTGTATTCGATGGATACAGGGTTTTGTAACAACCTCGATCAGAGGCACTCCCGCCTTATTAAAATCAACCAGGGTGACACCGCGTTCATGTACAAGTTTTGCTGCATCTTCTTCAATATGAACCTGTTCAAGCTCAACCGAAAAAGTTGTTTTATCATTCCTGTAGCACTCAACTTTCCCGTCGGGTATGATTGGCTTCTGAAATTGCGTTAAC
>CAZIAU010000107.1:0-4048 GCA_964536755.1 uncultured Bacteroides sp.
ATTATGGCCGATTGTCCCCCTGGAACCGGAATTGTTTCTCACCTGTCAGATCGGCAGAAACAATGGTGGGCGAGATATAGGTTTCTATGTATTCAAACATGAGCCTGTTTCCTGTAAAGTGGGATACCCGGGGGGCCATCGCAGGATTATACATTGCATCGGTCAGGTCCCTTATAAGGACAACGTTCATGCCCAGCCTGGTCATATTTCTCAGTCCGAAGGGCCTGTTTATAATACACATATTCGTATGTACACCCACAAGGATTACGTTCCTGACACCTCTTTTCCGGAACAATCCTCCAATCTCTGTCCCCGAATCACTCACGGCATCTCCCTCCAATATTTCAATAGCCTCATGCTGCCTGGTCCAGGGTTGAGATTGTCTGATATCTGTAGTATCGTCACACCCTCCATCGCTCTGGTCAATGGGCCAGATGGCATTCTTTTCTGAATCCAGTTTGTCGGATGATAACAGGTTTCCGAGTTTGTTGTCCGTATACTTCTTTCCAAGTTGACGCTGCGGTGAATTATCATAATAATATACAACATCCGAGGGAGAGTGTACGATTAAAACACCTTTCTCCCTGGCAATCCTAATAACGTTATTAATTGCAGGGGCAAGCTCATTCACGCGCTTTGAGGAACTCTTGCACCAGTGCTGATCCCACATGTCACATACGATGATGGCTGTTTCTTCAGGACTCCAGTAAGCTATCTCATTCACAATGATATATGAACCACTATCCAGATCTGAGGCAATCCGGCGTTGTTGTGAAATCCTCAGCAGCTCCGTTTCCTGCGCTTGCATAACACTACTTCCAAATAACAGGATCAGTAATAGTGTCGATCTTGTCATGCCTTGTTTCTTACTGCAATATCCAATTATTTTCTCAAATTCCTATATCCGGCAGATCCTGGTTCAAAATGGGTAAATGTTATGTCGTGACACATATCATTCATAAGGTGTAAGAATCCATACATACTATGTAGATTTTCACATATGGTATCTGAGAATGACCAGAATATCTTGAAGTTTTAGTAATTATCTACAAAAAACTGGATATAGTCGGGAATTTTCGTGCCAAGAAAATATGGCAAATTCATCAGCATATAAGGTGTTCCTCCTGGTGTCCTGGTTTCAATTACATTGAATTCTCCAGCATACATTCGAACTGCATATGGATGGTTTGTGCGATCAATGAACTGATGCAGTGATCTTAATGTTCCTTCTTTACCTGACTTAATTTCAATAGGAATCACTTTGTCCTGATAAGGATATACCAGATCCACCTCTGAAGAAGATTGCTTCTTCTCCCTGATCCAAAAATGAGGTATTTTATTATTAATGGTTTGCAGCGAAATCAATTCCTGAGTAATCAAATGAGGAATAATGGCTCCTTTATAGGATTTACTTAAGTCTGTTAAGGCCAACATTTCTGCCTGGATACCCAGTTCATTATTTATTATTCCAGTATCTAAAAATTGTAACCGGGGCGATTTTCTCAGATCTGGTTTCACCGGGATCACAAAATCAATTGTGGGATAAATAAGTCGAATAACTTTTGTATCATTCAAATTTCTGAAAGCTTCTCCTACTTCTCGAGACCTGTAATTTGATTGACCAAAGTTCTGAAACTTAATACGCTGATCAACATACAGGTGCGCTGTTGACATGATGTGTCGTATGACTTTCCGTTCTGTTTCGTTTGCCGCATATTTTTCCACATCATTTCTGTAGGTACCCCAAATACTCTCAAAGACATTGGGCAGCTCTGAAAGGCTATTCTTCTCAATAAAACTGCTAACAACCTCAGGCATACCACCAATGATTGCATATTGATTAAATATTTCAAGCAGTGTTTTATGTGCAAATGAATCGCACGGAATTTTATCAATCTGGTTCAAAGCCGCAAGATGATCGATCGCTTCAAGATATTCCCTGAAATTCAAGGGATGCAGAAATAAATACTCAATCCTCCCAACCGGAAAGTTCTTTACCTTTTTCATTGCAAACTCTAACAATGATCCGGCTGCTATTACATGCAGAGCGGGAAACTCCTCATAAAAATAACGCAGCATATGAATAGCGCTGGGTGATTCCTGGATTTCATCAATAAATAACAACGTTTCTCCAATAAAATCTATGGAAATGTTATTGGTTAATAAAAGGGATTCTAATAAGGCCTTTACCTGATCATACTTATTGAAGAAATCAGCATCGTATGGTATCTCCAGATTCAGAAGGATGGTATATTTGTACGACTTGGCAAACTCCTTAACCAGGGTGGTTTTTCCAACCTGTCTGGCTCCCCTTATAATTAAAGGCTTTCGATTGGAGTTCTTTTTCCATGCATCGAGATTTCGTAAAACATTTCTTTTAAATTCCATCTTCCTTCTATATGTTAAGTATGTATAATAATCAGGGTAATTTTACGCATTCTATGTAATATAGTCAAGGGTATTATTATGTATATTTGTAACAAAGTCAAGTGTGTTTATTATGATGAGCTGGCCGGTTTGCTGACGAACACGACAGCTCGAAGTCTGATAATGGCAAAATTCATGTGTGCCGGGATCATGAAGGTACTCTATGTACTATCAATTACATCAATTGTATGATTCCTGTCATCCCGGAAAATTCCAGTCCAATACATAATGCGTAACTTTGGTGCATTAAACCGAACGGAAACTAATCAACTGTGAACTCACAATCCACACCTGGCATGATTAAAAGTGAAATATTGCACCTGGTAATAAAATGGATGTTGGGAATCAAACTGTTTTTTACCCCAAAATGAAACGAATCCGGTTGTTTTTAAACTGAAATGGTCATAGTTTTGGGTAAATATATCATAAAGTTAATGCCCGGGATCAAAAAATATACCCGCTTCGCTCTTGCTTCAATGATGCTCCTGCTGGCATTGGCCGGGTGCAAGGATATTTACGACCAGGACAAATATCAGCATCCCGTCTGGCTTGCCGGGAAACTCTATACCCAGATTTCAGCGGAGGAGAATCTCTCGATATTTAAGCAATGTCTTGAGTTAACCGGTTACGATACCATTATCGACCGCACCGGGAGCTTTACTGTTTTTGCACCCAACGATGAGGCCTTCAGCCACTATTTTGAAGCACATCCGGAAATTGGAGGGAATCTCGAAAACATTCCCCCCGGGGAGCTGAATAAGCTGGTGAGGATCCATATTATCCAGGATGCATGGACCCTGAACCAGATTAAAATTCTGGATGTGGGTGGGTGGATAGATAAAAATGATCCCAATAATAACAAGCCCCGGGCTTATAAAAGACAATCCGTATACAGCGATCCCGACACCAAATACTGGGTAAGTTATAAGGATGGTAATTATGTTATTGTGGACTCGACCCAATCAGGCAATTACAGGATCGTTCACTCCCGTTCCCGGAAATATGTTCCCATTTTTTTTCCTGAGTTTTTCAGTGTATTCGGATTAACAGGCGACGATTATGATTTCTATTTTGACAGGCCCTTTGATAACAGTACCATTCATTATGTCAATGCCAAGGTCCTGGGTGATGAGATATTTGCCGAAAATGGTTTCATTTTCGAAGTGGACCAGGTGGTGGAACCCCTGATGAATGTGGAACAGTTACTCTATTCAGAATCACCGGCAGGTACATACGAGTACCTGATCGATTTGCTGCGGATCTTCCCGGACTTCAGGTCAGATCTGGAGGAAACCAGGAAACAACCTGCCGCAAAAGCAGGCCTGAATTATGATACCCTGTACAACCTGAACTATCCTGATCTCCCGTTTAACGTTCATGAAGAACTGACGGGTCCCAATACCAATGTGGAAGAATATACGCTCAGGTACCATAACGGCTTCCTGGCCCCCACCGACGAAGCGTTCACCCGGTTCATCAATGAAATACTGACCACTGGCAGTGGATATCCCCATTGGGGAAGCTATGAGTCTACACCCAAGGAGGTAAAAAGGATTATCATTAAAAACCACATGAGTGAAACCCCGGTATACCAGACAGATATCCGGGATGGATTTTACTC
>CAZIAU010000107.1:4058-8003 GCA_964536755.1 uncultured Bacteroides sp.
AGATCTTATTACGCTTTCGGAGGATATTATCGTACAAAAATATTATGCCAGTAACGCCACTTTCCTGGGAATCAATGAGGTAATCGTCCCCAGGGCATTCACAAGCGTGGCCGGACCGGTTTATCTTCGACCAGGTTATTCAACATTTCTTTATGCTATTGAATACGCGAATGTTCTCCCGGCCATAAAAAAAGAGCCGGCCAATTACTCCTTCTATATCCTGGATGACAATACCATGTATGAAGATTCATCTCTGATGGTAAGGTGGAAGGACAGGAATGCCAACAAGTACGATCTGAGGTCATACGACAGGAGCAGTGAAAGAATGGTTACCATGAGTACGAGGCTACTTTCCAAAAGGTTGCTGAACCAGATCGGGATTTCCGTCCCTGACGGAAGTGCCAACAAGGAGTTCATTGAAAATCTTGCCGGGAACTTCATTGTATTTGACAACCTGAACCAGGTTGTGCGCGGTGGTATTGAGTCCAAATATGGCTACAACGGAGATTCCGTGATCACACTTACACCCAGAGAACTGGAGGAACCGGCTGATAATGGTGTTACCTACAAGGTGGACGGATGGTTTTACCCTCCCAATTACAATATTTTTACCGCGCTTACCTCCCGTTCAGGATTCGTGGAGCTTATGGAAAAGGCGGGAATGTACAACGGGAAGACCTATACGTTCAATTTCATATCGGACGGGGATAATTTTACCATTTTCGCCCCTTCAGATTCAGCACTGACCGAAGCCGGGGCTGATACCCTGTCTGTGAAAGAACTAGAGCTGTTCCTTAAATATCATTTTGTAAAAGGGGAAATGATCTTCACCGACGGCAAAAAATCCTCCGGTGAATACCAGACAATGCGAAAAGATGAATCATCCACTTCGCTGTTCACAAAATTCACTCCCCTTAAGATCAGGACCGGGCCCGATTACCTGGAGGTTTTTAACCGTAGCGGGGTGCTGCTGGGCCGAATTAACGAGGAAGATGGGAAAACCAATGTGATGGTCACCACCGATACAGATGCGAGTACCACATCGGTTTATGATAACATCACAACAGCAGTTATACACGACATTGACTTTGTAATTCAGAAATAGTGATGAGAAAGTCCATATCCGGGATCCTGTTACTGACAGCAATGCTGCTGGGTTCAACACCTTTATGGGGACAATCGAAATCAGTGGTCCGGGGATCCGTAAAGGACAATACCAACGGGGAACCGGTGATAGGAGCTACCGTGGTTGAATATGATGCTGACCGGAGAATAATCTCAGGTACAGTCACCGATGTGAACGGATTTTTCCAGCTCTCTGTGAGTGATCCCAATGCTCTTATGGTAGTCAGCTGTATAGGGTATGCAGAGGATGAGATAAAGCTGAACGGTCAGACCATGCTTGAAATCAGTCTTTCGGCCGAAACCATTGGAATTGAAGAGGTGATGATTGTAGCCCAAAGCAGCAGCGATCCCCTTACCAATGTGGCTGAGAGGGACATCACCAGCTCCAGGGTAAAAGTTGATATGATAGATTCCAGACACATGGGATCCACCTCGGCAGCAGAAGCCCTGCAGGGCCAGATATCAGGGGTGGATATCATGTCATCGTCCGGCGATCCGGGAAGCGGTTCACAAATCGTGATCCGGGGCCTGGGTTCTCTGGGTAATGCCAAGCCATTAATAGTTATTGATGGTGTTTCCATGGATATACGAATCGATGCCAATTTTGATTTCGGTTCTGCCGACCAGGAGGATATTGGAGACCTGATCAATATTGCTCCGCAGGATATCAAGTCCATTGAAGTGCTGAAGGACGCAGCCTCCTCTGCAGTCTGGGGTTCAAAAGGTGCGGATGGAGTATTGCTTATTGAAACTTTCCGGGGTAAGCGTGGAAAGACAAAATTTGATTACCAGGGAAAATATACCCTGAATATCCAGCCTCCCGCCATTCCAATGCTCAGCGGGGATGAATACATCATGCTCCAGCTGGAAGAGCACCACAACGCACTGGGAGCCTATCGAATTCCAGATGAAATTGCTTACGACCCGGATTATGAGTATTTCTATAACTACAACAGGAATACGGACTGGCTTGCCTCCATCACACGACCCGGGTTCATCAATGACCAGTATTTTAAAATTTCTGGAGGAGGTGGCAAGACCAGGTATTTCACTTCACTGAATTACCAGAAGAATGATGGCACCACCCTCAACACCTCCCTCCAGCGTATCTCCTCCAGGATAAACCTGGACTATGACATATCCGACAAATTAAAATTCTCCGTTAACTTCAGCTATACCAACAGTCTTAAAGAAGATAACTATACCCTCAGGGCAGATCTGGGAAATGGTAATTCCAGAGTGGACGTCAGGGAGATGGCCTATGTAAAATCGCCCAATATGAGCATTTATGAGTATGATGAGTTCGGGAACCTGACGGGCGATTTCTTTACACCAATTAACAGCTACCAGGGTGAGGGAACCACATTTTTTAATCCGGTTGCCATTACCAGCCTGAGCATCAATGATGCCCTTCAGAATATGGTTCAGAACAGTTTCCTGCTCTCATACAATATACTGCCATGGTTGAGATTCAGGGAAACCGTTTCCTTTCAGTACCTGAACGAAAAGAGTAACGGGTTCCTCCCTTACAACGCCATCGGGGCTGACTGGCTGGACAACCTGAAAAACGAATCCTTTGAGTCCAACTCGGTAGATTCTAAAATTACCACCAGAAGTCAGCTTTTCTTTGTTCCGCGTATTAATGAGAACCACAGCCTGTCAGTGATGGCCATGTGGGAGACAGATCAGCGCACACAGAATTATAGCTCGTTGAAAAACAGCAGGAGCCCCAGCTTTGATATTTCCGACCCTGCATCCAATGCGGTTATCGGGCCCATCAAATCGGGATCAAGTGAATTCAGAGCCATTGGTGCTCTAGGAAGCCTGAACTATAAGTTCATGGACCGGTACATCGCATCCTTTAATCTTCGGGCTGATGGAAGTTCCAAATTCGGGTCAAACCGAAGGTGGGGTTACTTCCCAAGCGCTTCCCTGGGATGGAGATTTTCAGGAGAACCATTTCTTGAAAATATCGCCATATTGTCGGATGGTAAGTTAAGGATCAGTTACGGGATAACCGGCCGGGAGCCCGGGAGCCCTTACGACCGGCATGCTATTTTCCAAACCATCAATCCAAACCAGTACATTGACAATCCCATCATTGTGCCCACACAGGTGCAGTTATCCAACCTTAGATGGCAGACAGTCTCCTCCTGGAACCTGGGAACGGATATTTCGTTTTTTAAGAACAGGTTTTCATTGACCGCTGAAGTTTACCGGAAAGTCACCGAGGATCTGTTGTGGCAGAGATATGAGATTCCCAAATCCTCCGGTTTCGTCCAGTTGAAATGGTTTAATGGCGGCGTCCTTGAAAACCGGGGGTGGGAAATATTTGTCAGGGCCAATCCTGTTAATAAAGGAGATGTGAGGGTGAATGTGAATTTCAACATCTCACAGAATATCAATACTTTCCTTGAATTCCCCAACAATTTCAACAACGAGGTGGCCACCACCATAGGAAATGGCCAGTTCCCCCGCAGGGCCAACGTAGGTGAACCAATAGGGTCCTTTTACGGCTTCCGTTACCTGGGGGTATGGCCTTCCTCAGAACAGGTGGTTGCTACCGATCCAAACGGGAATGAACTCCTTGATCCCAATGGCAATCCTGTTCCCCTGACCTACCAGGGTACTTATGCCTTCCAGGGTGGAGATTCCAGGTATGAAGATGTGAATAAAGACGGTGTTATCGACCTGAATGATGTGGTTTACCTGGGAGATTCAAATCCCAACCTGTATGGGGGACTGGGTGCTGTTGTCATCTGGAAGGATCTGAGGGCATCCTTCCAGTTCCTGTACAGGACAGGATACCAGATCGTCAAC
>CAZIAU010000108.1:0-5973 GCA_964536755.1 uncultured Bacteroides sp.
CATCAGAGTTCCGTGTCCGATAAAAAACATCTCCAGTTCACCTTCGGAGGTCTTTATAACATCACTTTCGTACTGACTGAGGGATGGATTTGTAATCATACAGCAGATGGTTAATATAAGTATCAGAGATTTCATTTCGGTTATTTTTCAGATGTAGAGTCAGTTGAAAATTTTTCAGATATAGTTCCAGTTGAATATTTTTCAAATGCAGGTTCAAGTTATAACGAAGTTATGAAATTTTCAACCTGAATCCGTTGACTTTCTTCTTTCAATTAAAAGGTAAATGACGGGTACGATAACCAGAGTCATCAGGGTGGAAACCAGCAATCCTCCGATAATAGTCCAGCCCATGGGAGCCCAGAGCGTTCCTCCCCTGAGGGTCAGTGGTAAAAGTCCGCCGATGGTGGTAAGAGCCGTGAGCACGATCGGGGTAAGCCTGGTCTCAGCTGCGAGTTGCACTGCGTTGTTCAGCGGTTCACCCCCGGACCTCAGTTTATTGATATAGTCAACAAGTATAATGGAATTATTGACCACAATCCCAACCAGGCTTGTAAGACCTATGAATGCAGTGAATGAAAATGTATTTCCCGTGATCCATAACGCCCAGATCATCCCTGTTAAAGCAAAGGGTATGGCCATAAATACGATCAGTGGTTGCTTAAAAGACCTGAACTGCAGCACCAGAACTGAAAAAATAGAGATTATGGCAATCATGATGGCATTGGTCATTCCTCCGAAAGACTCCTTCCGGCCTTCCAGTTCACCGCCAATGGTGTAACTGTATCCGGCCGGCATGGGATAGTTCTCCAGTTTCTCAATTACCGGACTGATCACCTCATCAAGCGAATAACCCGATTCTATATCTGCCAGCAGTTCGGCAGTGCGTTCCATGTCATACCTGCTTATGGTACTGGGAGCCTGCTGCAGCTTCATATCAACAAATTGCTTCATCTGGATCTGCTTCCCTGAAAGTGAAGAAACGTAGATGTGGTCCAGGTCCTCAACCCTGAAATCACCTTCATTATCCATTTTCAGTACAATCTGGTACTCTTTTCCCGATTTGTCCCTGAATTCAGAGATACCGATTCCCGAAACAGCTGTCCGGATTGTCCTGTCGATCTCGATCACAGGGACACCCAGCATATTAGCCTTCTCCTTATTGATATCGAAAAGTATCTCCGTATTTGTTTTTACGAACTGGTTCTCAATATTGATTGCCCCTGGCTGCTCCCTGATGAATCCTTCTACATCTGAAGAGATATCCCGCAATACATCCAGGTCCGTACCGGTCAGATAGATCTGAACCGGCGCATCAAACGGAGGACCCTGTTCAAATTCTTTAACCGTGATACGGGCTCCGGGATAGCCGTCAAATTCCTCTCTCAGGTCCTCAAGTACCCTGGCAAAAGTTTCGGGAGAATAGTTGTAGAGCTCCACGTAGATCTCGGCAAACCTCATATCGGACCTCCTGCGGATTACATTGTAGTAGATCGACGGATTGCCGCTACCCACGTTGGTTGCATAATATTTCACCTCTGGCACTGTATCCAGTACTTTTTCCATGTAACGGGCAACCTGGTCGGTGCGGTCCAGGCTGGATCCCTCCGGAAGAGAAGCCCTGACCATAAGGTTTGGCTGTTCTGCTTTAGGGAAAAAGCTTATGCCCACATACCTGAACATATATAAGGAGCCCAGCAGGAACAGGAATGCAAGTAAAAGAGTAAGAACCGGCCTTTTCAGGGCACCGCGCAGGCTCGCCCTGAAAGGATTATCAATGATCCATTTTAAAAGCCAGCGGCCTCCCCTGATCTTTTCCGGGGAAGATCCGCGCTCCCGGAGAAAACCACTTGTGATCACCGGGGTGAAAGTCAGGGCGACGAAAAGGGATACAGTAAGGGTGATCATGATGGTGATCGGAAGAGATTTGATAAACTCACCCGTTTTGTCAGGCATGGCAGCAATGGGAATAAATGCCAGTATAGTGGTCAGCGTTGCAGTAATGACAGGCCAGCCGATTTCCGACGCCGCCAGGATAGAGGCTTCTTTTCTGTTATGTCCCTTCTGGATAAAACGGTTGATATTTTCCACCATTACAATGGAATTATCTACCAGCATCCCAAGTGCAACCACAAGTCCCGCTATGGAAATCTGCTGAAGCCCAAAACCCGAAAGGTCGAGGAATCCAAGCCCAATGGTAAGGGACAGGGGAATGGCAACAGCCACAATTATGGAAGAGCGAAATCCCAGTGACAGGAATATCACCAGGCCCACCAGGATGATCCCCTGGAGAAGGTTCATGAGGAATCCGTTGATCCGTTTCTTGACCCTGGAGTGCTGATCGTAGATCAGTTCGAGGGACATATCATCCGGCAGCTCCTCCCTGAAAGATTCCAGAACAGGTTCAATCTCCTCATAGGTTTTCAGAACATTCAATCCCTCCTTCTGACCTATGCCGATGAAAATACAGCGGGTCCCGCCTCCCTGCTCCACCGGCATATTCCTGGCTCCGAAACGGGTTATGTAATCCCGGTCCTCATACCCGAATCCGATCCTTGCCACATCCCTCAGGTAAATAAGCCTTCCCTGGTGGGAATTAACCACGCAGTTCCGTATTTCATCCAGATCCTGGAACGACCCGGAGGATTTTACACTGAGATTGGTCGGCCCAAGCTTCATATCCCCTCCCGGTATATTGGTGTTATTACTCGTTATGGCCCTTGTAATCTGGTCAAGAGATGTATTGACCATGGCCATCTTTTCAAAATCCAGCATAATATGGATCTCCTGTCCCGGGAGGCCATAAAGGTTAACTTTCCTTATGCTCCTTTTCTTTTCTAACCGTTTACTGAGATCGTCGGCAACCTGCTCCATTTCTGCAAAGGGAGCCGAATCTGAAATAAGCGCCAGCTGCATCATGGCCATATCAGTAATTGACCACTGCCACATCTCAAGCTGTATTATTTCATCCGGAAGAGTATTCCTGATGCTGTTTACCTGCCGGACCACTTCGTTGTATTTCTCATCCGCATCGGAGCTGAATTCAAACTCTATCGATATTACAGCCAATCCTTCCCGCACATCCGAAATAATTTTCACTATATCTTCCAGTTCATTGACCGCTTCCTCCACCGGGAGTGTTACCATTTTTTCCATATCAACCGGACTGGCACCCGGCAAGACTATGATAATGGAGGATCCCGGTATGGTGACTTCCGGATTCTCGGTTCTCGGCATCATCAGTAGCGCACGGATGCCGACAACGGTCAGGAAGATAAAAGCCATCCAGGTAAATGACCTGTTTTCTATGGCAAGCCCGGGAAGTCTCATGGAATTGCTGTTTTAATGTTTATCACCGGATTTCTGTTTCGTCCCGGCTCACCAGGATTACCCCGGAATCATTCCTCAAATACCTTGCACCATCGGTCACGATCATTTCACCTTCTTCCAATCCTTTTTGCACAACCACATAATCATCCAGGATCGGACCTATACTGATGTTCCTCTTCCTGGTCTTCCCGTCTCTGTATGTGAAAACACTGGCCGAACGATCACTTGCATCAAGCAATGACTCCAACGGTACAACAAGGGACCGGCTGATTTCAGTTGGATATATCCTGACCCTGGAAATAAATCCGGTCCTGAACTGGGGCAGCGCCTCACGGATATCCAGTTCCGCCTCATAGGTCCCTGTAACGGGATCGGCCACCGGTCCTAACTCGCTGACTTCTGATAGAAACTCAATTCCTGGAAATGCGTCCATGGTTACCCGGCCCGAATCACCCAGGGACAGTTTTACGATATCCTTGTCAGTGAGCATGGAACGCACCACCCAGTCATTCTCGGTGGAAGCAAAAAGTATAGCCGGGTAGCCGGGAGCGATCATCTCATTGGATTCCACCAGTATCTTCTGGATCTTTCCCGCCGAGGGCGCTTTTATCTGGGAATGCACAAGATTGAATTCAGCAATCTGTTTCTGTGACTTTGCAACCTCGAAAGCTGAATTGGCATTCTGGTATTGTTCCAGGGTGGCCACACTATCCCGGTAAAGATTCTCCGCCCGTTTAAGATCACGTCCGGCTTTCTCAAAACCAATACGGGCCTGGCTTACCCTGGCCTTCACTTCCGACAGGTCCAGAACAGCGAGGACCTCTCCCCGGCTGACTGACTCTCCTTCTTTTACATTGATCTGTTTGATTATTCCTCCAGTCTTAAAGCTCAGTTTCACCTGGGTTGTAGTACCCAGCAATCCGGTTGTAATAACAGGGATCTTATATTCTCTGTATTGAACAGGACTTACCCTGATCCTGATCCGGTTATCAACTTCCGGGCTTTTTTTCGTGGCCGGCTGACACCCTGTCAGCGTAATCAGTGTTAAAAACAGAGGTATGTAAAGTTTCTTCATAATATGATGTTTTCCTGTCCTGAATTTCGTTTCCCTAATAGTCACCCGGAGAAGCAGTTCCCATGGCATATTCAAAATCAGCCAGGCTGCTGAAATATTCACTCTTCACATTGATCGAATTTGCTACAGCCCCGGTGAGGCTGGTTCGTGCATCAATGAGCTCCAGAAGCGGGGCCTGACCCTCCGTGTATTTCCGGTTTATCAGTTCATAAGCCCTTGATGCTGAGCGGATCTGTTTTTCAGCCGACTGAACAGACTCATAGGCTGCCTGCAGGGCATAATAACAGTTGATCACCTCCAGGCGTATTTGCTGCTGGGTCTGGGCATGAAGCTCCTTCAACTTTTCTCCTTCTATCTTCGATTGTTGAACCTCCTGGTGGTTTGTCAGGCCCTGGAAAATATTCCAGCGCATGACCAGCGAAGCAAGAACAAAATCGTCATCACTGGTAAAGCTGTATTCCTCTCCCTGGAATCCATAATCCACAACTCCGAACAACCCTGGAATACCTGATCCACGATGCATCCCGGTCACCTGCCTGTTCAGTTGCTGATATTTCAAGATCTTCTGCAGTTCATCCCTGTTTTGCAGTGCCAGCAGGCTGGCCTCTTCCAGGGAGACTGAAACAGGTACCGGATATTCAGATATCAGGTCAATTGCCGAATCCAGCGGCCTGTTCAGTAAAAAATTAAAGTATGCCCTTGTGGATTGTACAAGATTGTTGGCCTTTGAACGCCGGACCTCCACCTTGCTCATCTCAGAATCTGCCCTGTATACCGCATCAATGGTGACTTTATCATTATCGAAAAGCCGCTGACTTACCCTCAGGTTCTCTTTAACCAGAAATAGGGTGGTATCGGCCAGGTTAAGCAGATTAACAGCTTTCTGGTATCCGTAATAGGCCTTCGTAATCTCTTTGATCAGTTCCCTTTTGTAATGCTCCACATCTATTTTTGAGATCTCGGTATATTGCTTTTGTATCCTGTAATTATAGATGATCCCTGAATTAAATATGGGCTGGACCACGGAGACTTTGGTTTCTTGTTCTTTAGGTCGGTAAAAGGGAAATTCCTGGTTATTTATAGTTGGAAATTGATCAGAGGCTGTAAGAAGATTCAAGGTTGAGTAAACCGGATTTAACATGTCGCCCACCGGGAATTCAATGATCCTCCCACCTTCGGCAACTGTATACCTGGCATTCAGACTGACGTCAGGAAAGAACAATCCCCTGGCACCTTTCAGGGCGGAGAGGTTCCTGGCATAATCGAGCTGTTTTTGCTTCAGCCCCTGGTTGGACTCCAGCCCTGTACTGATATAGTTCTCCAGTACAGGGTTCCCTGCAATCAGGGAACTGTTAACCACCAGGCAGGCCAGAAGGAGGGCCTGACGACATATTTTTATTGCGATGGAATGGATCATGACCGGATACCGTTTAACACGAGTTCAAAATGACTTTCATAGATCTTTTCAGGAGTAAGATCGAATACCTCGATAAGCGCTCCCTTCATAGTCACAAAACGGATCACACTTAGAGTTTGCATCCAGAGAGTGTGGGCAATAATGGGAGGCGGGA
>CAZIAU010000108.1:5993-7972 GCA_964536755.1 uncultured Bacteroides sp.
TGATCAGTTTTTCTTTTAATCCCTGCTCAACAATCCGGATCAACATTCCAACCGGTGAATCCTTGTAAATGACCTCCCTCACCTGGCTTGCACTGTAACTTATCTGACCCAGTTCAAATCCCTCAAGAAACATAATGGAATTCATATGATCCGGGAATCGCCTTGTAAATTCGACTGCTGCCCTTCCCATACTCACCAGCTTTTCAAAGGCATTCTCCCCGGGTCTATCATTCTCTGAAATAACTGATTTCAACAGGGAGACAGCCTTATGAGCCACAGCCAGATGAAGATCCTCCTTGCTATTGAAATAGAGATACAGTGTTCCTTTGCTCAACTCAGCTTTCTCAGCAATATCTTCCATGGTAGACTCCTTAAACCCCCTGGTAAAGAATACCTTTTCTGCCGCTTCGACTATCTCTTCCCGGCGCTGTTGCTTCTCTCGTTCTTTTCTTTCTGCAATTCCCATAACAGGAAATGTTGTTACTGAACCGTATATATTTAATGACTAATAGTCATTTATTAAATCAAAGTTAAATTATTTTATACCAAAATGCCATCTTTTGATCGATTTTTTCATTAGTTTTAAGTCATAAACCCTGACGCTCTGACACCCAACAAGACAACCGGACCCACCAAATTGCTGGCTCTGTTACTGCTTCTGGCAGTGATATGGTTGTTTTATAACTCTACGGTAAACAGGCATATTCATGTTCTGTCCAATGGATTTGTCATTACTCATTTCCACCCGCTTCCAAAAAGTCAGCCCGGTTCGGATCCTTTACAGACACACAGTCACACTGATAAAGAATTGATGTTGCTGGGGCACTTCAGTGCATTTGTCTTTACTTCAATTACCCTGCTGATACTACGACCCTATTTGCATACCTGTCCCCAGGTTATCAGCTTCAGGGAAACCTGCCAGGCCCCTTCCAGGACTTATTACAACGTTTATCACTATCACGCTCCTCCTCTCTCCAGTTAGAGAAAGCATTCCCAGTTTTAGCAATCTGATTTCCCAACATTAAACATTTTATAATCATGTCTGGAACTATACCATTTTTACATGGAACTATTGCATGTCTGATAATATTCAGTATTGCCGGGACGACCTGTGGGGCCCAGGACAGTGTCCAATACCTCCCGGTGGATACCGTTTACCAGAAGGTTCTTGAAATTGAAAAAGCGCTGAATGAAATCAATGAGGAGATTTCTGAACAAAATAAGGCAAACGAGATGGAAGCACTGATCCGGGAAGCGGAACGCCTCTCCTCTCAGCAACAGGAAGTCAGCGTTGACCTTTCGAAAAAGTTCTTCAGTGGTGTGAGACAACAGCAGGGATTGAATCCCAATATCAGTTTTGGAATGGACTTTTTTGGAGCTGTCAGTACCTCAGATGAAAATTCTGTCAGTGAACCCGGTGATTTTAGTTATGGCAATAACGGATTTTATATGAGAGAAGCACAACTCTCTTTAGTTGCACCCCTGGATCCATTTACAAGGGGAAAGGCATTTATTTCAGCCACACATTCGGGATTTGAAGTGGATGAAGTTTATATGGAGTGGCTGAACCTCCCGCTGAACTTAAACCTTAAGGCTGGTGTATTCAAACCGGAGTTTGGCTTTTTAAACAGGTATCACGATCATGCCCTTCCCCAGTTCGATAGGCCCCGGGTACTGCTCAACCTGTTTGGAACGGATGGACTTGGAGGGGCCGGGCTCGCCACAAATTTCCTGCTGCCATCGGTGATTGCTCATTCCACAACACTGGATGTATCAATGGTTTACGGCAGCAATCCACAGAGTTTCAGACCTGATTCTGTTGCTGGTTTCATATGCACCGGGCAGCTTCTTAACTATTATGACCTGACAGCCAGCAGCTACATTGAATTCAGGTTGAGCGGAGCAGCAGGCAAAAACGGTCCGGGTGACGAAAGTTTCAGTACTTATGTGGGAAGCGCCGGATTAGCCTACAAATGGGC
>CAZIAU010000109.1:0-7947 GCA_964536755.1 uncultured Bacteroides sp.
TCGTACATGGGGCTGGTGATGATCCGAGGAAATCATGGATAAATATCAAAATCAATATCAGGGAAAACAGGGTAAAATTCTTTGCAGCCAACTCTGTTTCGAACTATATACGTGAGCAGAAAGGATCAGGCAAAAATGGTTCCAGCGACAACTGTGTCAGGAGACTGGAGATCCAGTATCCCAACAATCACAGGTTAACCATAAGAGAAAAAAAGAATGAACATATCGTTGAATTAAATATGAATCTGAAGAATGATTAATGGATGGATTCTGAATCTGATGAGGAACAGAACATGGAGACATGTTTTATTCTGGGTCTGCTGGATAGCAGGATTTACATTTGTTAAAAGCTTTGGCGAAACCCTAGAAGTCTATTTTGGATGGTTTTCCTACTACGTGGTTACTCTTCCTATATTTATGGCCCAGACTTATCTGGTAGCTTATCAGCTCATTCCAAGGTTTATGAATAAGAAGTATTTTATGATTTTCATTCTTCTGTTCATGGGTCTCTTCTACGGATTCTCGGTTCTGGAATTAGTTGTTAGCAATGAGTTTATATTCAAGTGGTATCCAACAGGTTCGAAGGTGCTGGAGAACTACCTATCGCCAAAGAATGTTATTGTCAGTGGTATGGGAAACCTCTATATCGTCCTGGTATTTCTTGCCACCCGCACTGTAAGGGATTGGTACCTGGCCGACAATAAACAAAAGGAGTTGCAGCAGGTTGAACTTCAACAGCAGATAGAGGATGCAATGACAAAGGTACAACCTATGTTGCTTCTGTATGCCATTGATAATATTGAGAGAATGGTGGCCAGCTCTTCCAAAGAAGTTACAGATGCAATAGCACTTACTTCGGAACTTCTAAGCGAAGTTATGATTTATCGTGAAGAAAAGCATCAAATGTTTTCCAGGGAGATCGATCTGGTCAGGAAGCTGGTTTCTCTGGTTGAATTATTCCGGGAATCGAAGCCGGAGGTTGAATTTTTTATATCCGGTGATCCCGGACATGTTAATTTACCTCCAATGGTACTGTTTTCTTTTGTGGAAATGATTTTCCGAAAATTCGGCAATGAACAAAAGCTTCCTGAGGTGAACATTGAAGCTTCGGGATTCTCCAACCTTGTCACAGTTCAGGTATTGAACGGTGGTATGAAAGGACAGGAGCTTGAACTTGAGAAATGCCTTAATGCAGTCAGTCAGCTTGAGTCTTATTATAAGGGCGGGGTTTCCATTTCGTGTGAAACACACAGTTATGGTTGTTCTGTAATTTTTACTGATGACCAACAGGATCATGAAAAAACCATTCACAGGCCCACGGTTGCAGTTGACATGGTCAGAACGGCAGGAAGCTGAATTAATTTTAGAATTAAGAACAGTTGATGTAGTTTTGAATTGATTCTTTGCACATCAATCGCAAACTTGCCGCCTGCAGTCTTACTTCAAAGTTTTAGATTTAATAAGCAACTTCCCGGCGGCAAGTTTTGCTGTTCCTTGGAATCAGGGTTAGGATGCTTATCTTTTCTGAGTTATCACCTGATAACAATTGTCCCCAAACGCACATTCAGCGTGCAATTCCGAACGATTTTAACACAAATATGAATTTGGCCGGACTTACTAAAGTGTTGATTAAGAATCATATAAATCATTTGGCATGAAACATGATGATTATCAGATAACTAAATGAGGAATGTACAGGGACGGTTCAAAAGGAGATAAGAAAATGATCTTAAGTCAATTCCTGGTATCCCGGAATTATCAGCATCAGGAGGACAAAAAAAATAGTCTTAAACTATTTAAGAGCCTGTTGCAACCTCATTTTCTGTTCAATTCACTGAACAATCTATATGCCCTGTCAATCAGGAAGTCGGAACAAACCCCCGAAGCAATAGCCGGGTTATCCCAACTGCTTGAACAGGTTGTGGATTTTTCCAGAAGGGATAGTGTCCTGCTGTCCGAAGAAATAGGATTAATAAGGGATTATATTGCACTTGAAAGGATCTGGCTGGGAGAATGCTCTTTCATACTGGACTTTCAGGTAAAGGGTGATACAAACAAAGTCTCCATTCCGCCACTGACAATCTATACATTTATCGAGAATGCTTTCAAGCATGGTATTCGCAAGTGTGAAAACAGGGGATGGATTACCATACACCTTGTGGTCAAAAATGATAAGATTCTTCTTAAGATCAGGAATTCAGTTGAAGAGTGGGATCTCTCCGGGGAGTGTCCCCCTGATGCCCATGCAGGGTTGGGAATCGAAGCTGTCAGGAAACTCCTGGATGTTTCATACAGAAAAGGGTATTACCTGAATGCCCGCCCCATTGGCGATATCTATGCAGTAGACTTAATTATTGGCAGAATTGCCGCTTAATGACAATCACAGTCATTTACATCCTCTATCTTGCAGTACATGTTTCTTTTAAAGTAGTTGATTGATCTTATTTCCAACTGCCGATTTATTAGAATATATTTAATAGAATAATCATCAAATTTTATGGCTATGAAAAAGAAGGTTAGTTCGTTAAGAAGAACAATGGCCCTCGTCGTTGCGCTCCTGGTTTCCGCCACATTTGTGCTGGCAGGTGGGGAGATCACGGAAGTATTCCTTACCGGAACCACAAATTCAGCTGCCGGTGATTTTGTTGTGCAAACAACTAATGATATGTTTCAATTTCAGGGCAGGGAATATGAGGTATACCGTGTATACTATGATAAACCCGACATGAACATGAAAATAGCTGTCAACAATACAGGTAAATGCACCTCTTTTATTGCCTATAATGGTGAATTCATGTTTTTCTACAATTGCAATAAGCATGGTTTTGGGGTACGTAAGGTTATGTTTTCAAATCCATGGGTAAAAGATGACTTCGATGCCCGGAAGTACCATGATCAGTCGGTTCTTATGAGAGAGAGAAGAGTTGAAAAGAAGCAGGCAGTTGGCCTGATCGCAGCCTATGTGCCCCAGATGAAAGGGTAGACACCTGAACTAACCTAAAGCTTAGAAATAGAATTACACCCGATAATGGGCCGGCGGGGACCACCGGCCCATTATTTTTTATAATATACACACAATCAAATTTTTAACATCATTTACATTCATCCGTTTCCGTACAGAAGTGTTCATTTCCGGTCGGAATTAACAAAATTTATATTTCTTTCAGAATTGATGTAAGTATCAGGTAAACAACGTGATAAAGCTTATGGCATGACAGTTGAAGTCTATGGGGCATAACGAAACATTTCATTTAAAAACAAAAACCTAAACACGATGAAAGCAATAATCAATAATTTAAAGAGATTCACAGCTGTTACACTATCACTTATGTTTGTATCAACCGTACTGTTCGCAGATGGTGAAGCCTCTGAAGTTTACCTCAGCGGGACAAGCAACACCTCTGCCGGTGATTTCGTTATAACCGGTACTGATGATGTATACCATTACCAGGGAGATGAATATAAGGTCTATAATGTATATTATGACAATCCTCAAAACAACATGAAGATTGCCGTCCGAAATGAAGGTAATTGCAAATGCTATATTGCATATACTGATTCCTACTGGTTCAGGTACAACTGCACAAGGGAAGGTTTCGGTGTTCGTAAGGCCATGTTCAAAAGCCCGACTGTAAGGGATGGTTTTGATGCCAATGCATACCACAACCAGAGCATTCTTGTAAAAAGCCGCAGAATAGATAAGGACCAGGCTGTTGGACTCATTGCTGCCTACCTTCCCAAACTGCAAGGATAATATCACAATATAAAGGATCCTGAGATCCTCCGAACAATAACCAGAGGGCTGTCTTAAAAGGGGCGGCCCTTTTTATGTTAAGGCTAACCGGTCGTCGCTGAGCAGAGGGTCGGGCAGTCAGTTTTACATGCTTGTACAAATGATTCAAATTTTATATTTTTGTCCTGCTTTGAAATAAACGAAGCCCGGCTAAGCCATACCCGGAGAGGTGGGAGAGTGGCTTAATCCATCAGTTTGCTAAACTGACGTACTCGATTAGGGTACCGGGGGTTCGAATCCCCCCCTCTCCGCACAGCATAGAAAAACCGCAGCGAGAGCTGCGTTTTTTTTGAATGCTTTGTTGGTTCCCATTAAAGGGATCACAAGCAGAGCGAGTAATCCCCCCTCTCCGCAAAACACTATTGATCTTCATTATTGTTCAGGTTGAAACGGAAGTACTCGTTGCCCTCATTGAATCGAATCCCGCGCCTTTGTTCGATGAACTTAAAATCCAGTTGAATGGTGTGCTGATCGAAGAACTGGACTGCATAGCTGTCCCGTTCGATGTGAAAATTCTCGCCGAGGACATTGTAAATCTTAACCTCGTAAGCATGGTTTTTGGGAACAGTGAGGTTATATGAACCGAAACCGTCAGTATAGGCTGAATAAACTTCGCCGTTTTCGGCCAGGGCTGTCACTTTGATCCCTTCGGCCGAGATTCCGTTCAGGGTTGAGTTGGGATCACGGTCGATGAGTATCCTACCCCGGATCTTATAGCTTTCGGCCAGGGGCAGGTAGTAGACCATATCTTCGTAGATGCTTATACTTTGCTGATTTCCATGCAGAAAGAACATATTTGACAGGGAGTTCAGCGGAATGATGCTCAAATCATAAACCCCCTCCGGGATCTTCTCATAGTAGATCTCACCCTGCGGATCGGTAATCATGCTGATCTCGGCAAATTCCGTCCGCTTTACACTGCTTTGGTTTTCATTCCGGGAGATATTCACCAGTATATTGGAAATGGGTTTTTCGTCTCCGTTGCGGATCCCGTCCCCGTTAAGATCATTGAATCCAACAATCACCAGGTCATAATAGGAAAGCCTGGGTTGCTGTATATCAAATGATTTTCTCACACCCACCACCACGTTCATATCATTTGAGTTGATCCTGCCCAGCTCAACATCAACCCTGGTGATACGGAAGGCATTGAGGGTCAGAAATGTCTTCCAGGTCCGGTTGAGATTATAGGCTCCGTTTATGTTCATCATCAGGTTTACCCGCTGGGACGGCATGTAATGGGAATAATTCAGATAAGCCGACAGACGAAGGGTCTCTTTCAGGAAATTGCGTTCGTAATAGGGCCTGATGTGAATGGCCTGGTCGGCCACAGCATCATCACCGATAACCACACTTCTGTAGAGATCTGTCGAATTCCCGGTAGTATAGAGTGCATTCAGTTTAAAAGACCGGTCATAATAATTCAATCCCGCACTATAGGTCCACCGCTTCATATAAGCCGGATCATTCTCTGCGGTCGCATAAGTATCATAATTATAAAACATGGTATTGAAGGACACATTGGGCGTCACACTCCGCATACGGTCCAGCCTGAACGTTATCGTTCCGAGTATGCCGGGCTGGTAATTCACATACCTGGACATTTGGTCCGAAAGGGTGGAATAATGTTCCCTGATACTTCCTACGTATTGCGGCCCGATCTGATAAATCACTTTTCCCTTCTGGAACGAGGCCAGGATCCGGCCATACTCATTTACATTGGCGTCTTCAGGATAGGCAAAATTATACGGGTACTTGGTGGAAGCGTAACGGGTCCTATAGTAATGGCTCTTGATCAATGTGCCGGAATTGAACCTGTAGTCGGCCGTCAAATGACTGCGGTTGATCCCGCTGTTCCTTGTGTAAGTATAAAGCTGGTTGATGTTATAGACCTTCAACTGAAGTTTTTCACCTTTGAACCGGTACGAAGCCAGGTAAGCAAAGCCCAGAAGGGTTGTATCCCGGGCAAGATATCTGGAATCTGCATATTGGCTGAGCGATGTGGCGGTCCGGAGATCGAAATAGTGCCCTTTGCCCAGTTTAAAATTTCCTCCCAGGTGCAGAGAATAATGTTCGTACCGCTGATCAGTGGCCAACTCTGCAGTAAACCCTCCGCTCAGATTGACTCTTCCTACCACACCCATATACCCGGCATGGCCGCCGATATTCTTCTCATAGGGGTTCTGGATCACGTTGAGTTGAACACGGCCCGCCCGATCGAAATCATGCATTGCGTGTATCCCACTTCCGGAAAGGGTATGCAAGGTACCCAGCCCATGCCGGTCGTTGATCCAGACCTCTGAATTGGGATCTGTGTATCGAATGCTGTAATGCAGTTGGTTAAAAGGATTCAGTCCCCTGTTTAATTCCGGACTGTAGAAAAGGTTGTAATATCCGACAAAATAATTGAGCATCTGGTCCCCGGGAAATAGCAGTGTGCCAAATGTTTTCAGCGTTAGTTTCTTTGGTTGGTCCGAAAGTAAATTATACTGGAAGGCTTCCAGGTTGAGTGGTGCCTGAAGCAGCGGTTTTTTATTGATCATTTCGCTGTTCAGTCTGGTGGCTCTTACCGTAGCCTGCTCGTGCTGATCCATGGTTGAGGCATGAATATCCAGAGTGCTGGCCCGCCAGTTCTGACTGAATGCTTTTTCCTGTCCGTAATTGAGATCACTTCGCCGCACAATGGCCAGTTGAACCAGGGTGTCCCGGTGCGCCGACAGGTTCACATAGATAAAACTGTCAGCCTCAGGTTTCTCTTTAAGCTCGAGCAAATGCCCCGGCTTGAAACTTAGTTTGATCAGTTCACTGGAATTTCCTGAATTGCTCAACAGTATACCCAGGTCCCCCTGTGGTCGGAAATCAGTCAGGTAAACCTGACTGGTGGTGAGACGCATGTCCCATTTTGACTGACGTTTGACTGAGATATATGTGCTGCTCGAGGCATATTTCTCCTCATTGAAAAACTCACCCGTAATCACATAGGCAATCCCCCCAAGAATATTACCGGGCATGGAAATCCTAACGGGCAGGCGCTTTGAGCCACCCGCACCCAGTACAATTGTATCCTCCTGAGGCCCTATGACCTGCCACCGTTCAGGGGTGCTCACCCGGACAATCCCCGTGACAGCTTGATTGCTCCTGTTTGAGATCTCCAGAACATTGAAACATGAAACCGGCTGGTGAAGGCGGGTCTCTTCGGCAAGGAAACGGATCTGTATGAGGCTGTCGGAGTAGGTTTCCTGGGCGAAAGCACCGTGGAAAAACAAAGAAAGCAACATTACCCCAATTGAAATTGCGGTGTTTTTGTTAACCACTTGCACATTTTGCCCCATGTGGATTTACTTAATCTTCCTTCAAAATCCCGGAATTCCTCAGGCCTAAAATCCTGGACCCGTTGGAATTAATTCAATTTCGATTTCTATGTGGTAGAAATCGGCTGGCGCTCCTTCAAGGCTTCCATTTCCTCCTGCCGAAACCGGTTTCCCGCAATCATAGGAAATGACAATCTGGTGGGTGTCCCAGCTCAGGTTATCAAATACTGCATCCGCATCCAGGTATGAGCAGAGATTCGTCCATCCAACGGACAGATCCTGGTATCCCAGGGTGGTCAGACCACTACCGAATCCTATGTAATTATCTGCCTGCAGGCGAATGGTGTTCAGGTCAAGGTTGTTTGCGTCACCCTGGATCTCGGTAGCCCCGTTAAAGGACCGGATATTCAGCTCAAATCCCTGTAAGTCATGACCGGCCTGTGCAGAATCGGCCATGGTAATCCCCAGTATGGTGCCTTCCAGGACCTCAATTCCATCGGCATAGTCCCTGACCGAGTTAAAATTGAAGGGGATTTGTCCGCCATACACCAGCACCAATCGCGCGTAGTTCCATTCCTGGGTTTTTCCCAATCCACAGATCAGGATCAGGAACAAGAATACCAACAACCTGTGCGAATACCTGAAGGGTTTCATAACTGCTCCTGAAATTACGAAGTGAAAAAGAAATAGCCAACCACGGGCTGGCTATTTCTTCTTTGCCTTCGCCTTCTTCGGTCGTCCCACGGGCAGTGGGCGCAGCCGTCGCCCCAGTTTTGTTTCCAGCTTGCTGAGGAAGGAGTCGCTGGCAAGAGGCCGCCCTGTGCGTGTGTTGAGACGCAACGC
>CAZIAU010000110.1:0-7945 GCA_964536755.1 uncultured Bacteroides sp.
TTTTCCTGTTCAGGAATGACCTGTCCCAGTTCTCCCGGCCAGAGCCAGCGAACTCCGCAATACTTTTCCAGGAAATGATAGACGCCGAACAGGGTTCCCATACCATTCCCACCTGCGATAATAAGTTTATTCCTCTCTGTTTTTATCCGGAATCCCTGAGGCGGAAGGTCTTCAATACTCAGACCCGTTGCTCTTAATGAATCGCTTTGCCCGATAAGAACAAAGAAATCCGATTCTACTGCTTCAGCAGGAATTCGCCACATGGGTAACCGGACCCCTGTTATTTTTTCTATATAGTCATTGAACTCAAAGGCCGCCGTTACTTCATCTTCGTTCGCAGGATACCCGAAGATTATGCTGGCGCGCGGAATTTTATTCTCAGCCAGGATAATTTCACCCGCATGAATATTAGGTGAAACACACAGGATTTCTGCAACACACGCGCGAAAAATGATCTTTGCATTAGTATTCATTCACCCTGCTGTTATAGGTTGGACTGCTAAATTATGAAAATATTGCTGCCAGTAACGTTTATACCTGTTCTGAATAAAGGAGTAAATCATGTTAAGATTTTGAATTATACAACGGTTAATTGTATTTTAATGCATTAATGTTGCATTATCCTTTCCATTGGAGGGGACTTGTTATATTGCTATGGCCAATATCCTGCTGACCGAACGATGTGTAAGGGCCTGTCCTTACTGTTTTGCAAAGAAACAGATGGATGAATCGGAGGCCGGGTATCTTTCGTGGGAGAACCTGATCTACATACTTGATTTTCTTGAAAACTCCAATCACATGAGGGTTTCCCTGCTGGGCGGAGAGCCCACATTGCATCCACAGTTCACCGATTTCACTGTGTATGCACTGGAGAGAGGTTTCCAGGTCAATGTGTTTACCAGCGGGGTCATGTCCGAAAAGAAAATGGAAGAGGCCCATCGTTTTCTCTGGCATATACCGCCTGAGAAATTCTCATTTACATGTAATCTTAACCATCCTTCGATCTCTTCTGAAAGTGAACAGAAGCAGATAGATAATTTCCTGGGGAAATTCAGCCCCCTGGTTACTCTCGGATATAATATCTACCAGGTAGATTTCGATCTTGAATTCCTTTTCAGGAAGATCCTTGAATTCAATCTCAACAAACACGTGCGCATCGGATTATCCCATCCCATACCCAATGAACGAAACAGTCATGTTGCCGTCAGCGACATGAAGAAAATGGGAAAAAGGTTTATGGAATATTATGAGCATTTTGAGCGATTGAATATCACTCCAAGTTTTGATTGCGGAATGCCTTTATGCATTTTTGAGGAGGGTGATCTGGGCCGACTTTACAAAATAACCAGGAACCGCCTGGGTTTCGGATGCGGACCGGCTATTGATATAGGTCCGGATATGACGGTATGGGCATGTTTCCCTTTATCAAGCCTGAACAGGAAACCGATCTTTGATTTTAATTCTGTTCAAGAGATCAACGATTACTACAGATCCCTGCAGGATAAAATCAGGGCTGAAACCGGAGGGATATTTGATGAATGTGATGAATGTGTGCATCGTGCAAACCAGCTTTGCATGGGAGGTTGCCTGGCCCATTTTGTCACCCCTTACATTTCGGGGAGCAAAAGCCGGGCACCCGTCATCCTGTTTCCTGAAAATGCTGAAAATGAGTAACGAACATATCATAGTCTGTTCCTTTGACCGGAAGTTGATCGCTTCCATGAAAAAGAGAGCGGTGGTGATCAATACGGATGACTATAACCTGATCCGGTATATGGCCAGTGAGGTTAACAGGGAAAATAAATTGCATGCCATAAGGCTCACCATCGCTTTTCCCCTCAGCGAACTTAAGATTGAAGATGATTGGCGTGATATTCCCCTGCTCATTCAATCGGGCGATTTTGGGCAATTTAAACAACTCATACACCAGATGAATGCCCTGAGACAACTGAATGTCAGGATCTTCCTCACCAAAGAAAACGGATTCAATTTTACAGGTCTGCAAATATTGTCTTCCCTGAAGATACCGTGTGGTTTGATCATGGACAGGGACTTCAACGCCTGGGAGGAATCAATTGACCTGATGCATTATGCCATTTATGGCCGCACAAAACATGCCCCCATCGAGCCTTTCGATTTTATTGCATCTCAATACGGGCCGAGGAATTTCCTGGATTATAACACCGTATATTTTAATAATCCGGAGAAATATCTTCATCTCAATGAGGCCGGACAGGTGGCCCTGACCTCTGCTGATCTGGAAGCCGGGAACTTCATTGCAGAAAAACTGGAGGAGCTGGAACTGGAAAGCAATGAAAAATACCTGGCCTATCTGGATGCCAGGCACAGGATAATGCTATCCATGAATGATTGTGCCTTCTGTCCCGCTCTCAGGATATGCCTGGGAAAGTACGGGGAAGGGAGAGAAAAGCAGGACGGATGTAAAAGGTTTTTTTCGGACATGATGGAAGCGGCTGATTTCTACCAGCTGAGCCATAAAAGAAACAACGGGATATGGCAGTGGTGATCTTCAAGGCTGTTGAAAAATGCAATTCCAATTGCATTTATTGTGATGTCATAAAGAAGAAACAGGACAAAATCATGGATTTTGATCTGCTGGAACTCCTTTTTATCCGAATGAATCAATACCTTACCGGCCATCCTGACGAAACCATTGCCTTTACCTGGCACGGAGGTGAGGTTTGTCTGCTCGGAGCAGGGTATTTTAAAACAGCCCTGCAATTGCAGAAAAAACACTGCCCTGCAACAGGATCGAGAATTCATCACCAGGTCCAGTCCAATCTTACACTGATCAACCAGGATCTGATCGATGCATTCAGGGGACTGGGAATAACTCAGATCGGTTCCAGTTTCGAACCTCTGCCCAATATCAGGGGATTCGGAAAAAACAGGGACTCCGATGCTTATAACCGAAAGTTTTTCAAGGGTGTCAGATTGCTTGAAAAAAACAGAATGACCTGGGGAGTCATTTATGTGGTACACCGGGGTTCCCTTAAAATACCACTGGATCTCTTCTATTATTTAACGAATCTGAATATCGGGTCCCATCCTAATTTTAACCAGATCAAGATCTTTGGGGAGGATAGGCACAATCTGGGTATCACAGGAGAGGAGTTTGCCGATTTCCTGGGTGCCATATTTCCAGTGTGGTGGAAATATAAGCACAGATATCCTGATATTCAACCATTTGCGCAGTTGGTTAAAAATATCAGGGACGGAGAAATGGGCCTGATGTGCGAGAACTCGGGCAATTGTAATTATAACTGGCTCTACATCGGACCGGATGGTGAAACTTCTCAGTGCGGAAGAGGCGGGGACTACAATATTCTCTCCTATGGAAATCTGAAAGACTTTGAGATAGAAGAGCTTCTGAACCATCCTGAAAGGGATGCCCTGGCCAGGCGGCAACATCTGTTGTCTGATGGTGAGTGCGGGGATTGCAGGTTCTGGGGTATATGCCACGGAGGTTGTCCCCTTGATGCAAAAATGGAATATGATGATATTAGGCGCCGGTCCCCCAGCTGCAGTGCCATAAAATGTTTCATTGAAAAATATTTTGAACCTGTTACCGGGATGAGGGTTGAACTGTTTCCAAACTGAGTTTTAGAAATGAAACACAATGATGATACCGGCAATGCGTTGACTGATGTCTGGATCAATCCGACTGGCGGAATGGGTGATGTACTGATGCTCTCGGGTGTGCTGAAACAGTGCCTGGATAAGGATAACAAAACCAGGTATAATCTTGTCAGGAGAAGCATCTATTCCTCCATCCTGCGGGAACATCCTGCCATCGGCCGGATCGGTCATCCCCCGGCGGATGCACAGGTTATCACCACGGACTACTGGGCAAAGGAAAAGCTGGGCAAAGGAGATGCAAGGGCATACCAGATCCTGGCCCGGATGTTTGGTTTAAGAACCCCCGTGGAAGAGGATCTTTTCCTTCCCGGTCCTGTTCCCGGGGATGACATGATCCATCGCCTGATCTCCGAACCCGGAAAAACATTAATAGCCATCGCCCCCTCATCTGCCTCCCCCAGGAAAATGATCCCGCTTCAGAAATGGGTGGAACTTATCCGGAAGCTCAGGAATCTCAACTATAAGGTAATACAACTGGGAGGCCAGCATGATATCTATATTCCCGGAGCATTCTCCCTACTGGGACAAACCACACCTCAACAGTTGATAGGTGTGCTGAAAAATTGTAAATTGCTCATCGGGGTGGATAATTTTATAATGCATGCGGCACATCTGGTAAAGCTTGACGCCATCATTGTATGGGGGCCTACCGATCCGGAAATTTACGGTTATCCGGAACACCGGCATGTTCAGAACCCAAAAGCAGATTGTAAATTTAAGAATGAGTGCCTCGGACCGGAAACGCCGGATAATTATTCAAAACCATGTCCGCTGTATGAGGGACACTGTATGAATCTTATCGCCCCGGAAAAGCTTTTTGAATTATCATTGGAACTTTTAAAAAGGCAAAATTGAACTTAACGAACCCGGACTATGAAAAACAAAGAGCCGAAAAAGAAGGAGAAGCAAAACACTGAACGCGCTTCACGGCGGGAAGCACTTAAACGGATCGCCATGTTTTCAATTCCCGGTTTCATTGGTCAGGCCATTATCAGTTCCTGCGAACCTATAGAGGATCTTATTTACAGCAGCTACAGTTCTTACAACAGTTACAGTTCCTACAACAGCTACAGCAGCTATAGTTCCTATAACAGTTACAACAACTATACCTCTTACAGCAGCTACAGCAACTACAGCAGGTATAGTGAGTATAGCAACTACTACAATTATTATTATAATTACTATGTAGTGAGCTGGTAATCCCGGGTCGTGTTATGAATTTTCTTTTTGTTCACTCCTGGCAGGGTTTCTCTCTCGCAGAATGGTACCTGAAATCTGCCCTGAAAGAGAAACTTGGAGATAATATTAATTTCCAATCCCTTGACCTGCCATGTACAGAAATACCAGCCAACGACATGTTGCCCAGGTCACTTTTCTACTATAATCCTTCCCTGGTCGGATTCTCCTGTTTCTACTGGAACACAGACTATTTCATTCATGCTTCCCAATGGATAAAAAGTGTCAGGCCGGATATAAAGATTGTATTCGGCGGACCCCAGGTAAGATCGGTAAAAGCAGCCGAAAAGATCCTCAGGGAAAATGGAACACTGGATTATGTGATCCGCGGTGACGGTGAAAATGCACTCTGCAGGCTGGCCGGTGATATTGCATCCGGAAAACCCGGAAATTCAGAGGACATCCCAAACCTGAGCTACAGGTCGGGCAACACCATCAGGCACAATCCTGAAACCAGGTCCGTTACGACAAGGGGTCCGATCTTTTATATGGCAAATAAAGAATTATCAGAGAAGATCTCCATGCTGGATGAAGTCTCCTATGAAACCGTCAGGGGATGCTATGAAAAGTGTGCTTTCTGTTACTATCCCACTACCAGATACGGAATCATTGATGATGAACTTGTGCTTTCTGAACTTTCTTTCCTCTGCGATCAGTCCTTAAGAAACCTGAGGATCTGTGACACTCATTTCGGTGGAAATGCGGAACGGGCCAAACGTCTTCTCAGGCACCTCGCATCCCGTAATAAAGGTATCACTATCAGGATCTACCCCGATATCAGACATATAGATAAGGAGTACCTCGAACTGGTGCAGGCATCAGGAAGTCGGATTACCTCCGTAAGTATTCAGACCACCAATTTGAATGCCCTTAAGTTAATAGGAAGGAGGGCCGTTCATAATCAGACCGGCCGGATAAAACTTGTTCTGGAAAAATTCCCGGATGTACCTGCAGACCTCATCATAGGGTTACCCGGCGACTCTGTCAGGGGGCTGGAACAGACTTTTAATGATGTACTTGACCTTGGATTTTCAAGGGTTAACCTGTTCAGGCTGATGCTGTTCCCCGGCACGCAAATGTATGAAAACAGGTCTCTTTTCTTTAAGGAGGAGAACCTTACTGTATCTACAACGGGACAGGTTATCACCTCGTCAGATTTTCCGCCGGGAGTTCAGCAGGAATTATCCTGCTTGATCTTTGAAATGGAAGCCAGGTTCAATTCGGTTGTTTTTCAGTAAGAGGCTGTATTAAAAGCCCTCAGATAATAATAAGGAGCTGCACCTTTTGATACAGCCCCCTCTTTTCAATGATCTTCCCGTAACAATCTCAAATTACCTTATTAAAAACCTTCTGGTTATAATATTTTTATCTGTTTCAACCATTAAGATATAGAGCCCAGAAGACATGCCCGACAGATCTATTTCCCCGTTCTGGTCGTCAACTTCTGCAATGATCACCAGCTGTCCGTGACTGTTGTAGATCCTGGCAGCCAAAGGTTCCGTTAATCCGCCTATGTTAAGTTTGTCAGTTACCGGGTTGGGATAAATTACCAATTGTTCCTTCCCTGTTCCACCTGTACCTGTTACAAGGTCAACAGATACTTCTTTTAACTCATTATTGACAATAACTTCAAAGGTTACGGTCCCGCTCTTAATAACAGGGATCCTTAAGAGCCCGCTTCCTTCCGCAGGGGAAGTGGCGGTGCAAAGGCCAATATTGTAAGTCGTGCCTATGATATTCATAGCTGACAAAAATCCCGAAGGATTCAAAGAAGAATAATTCTCTGCCAGCATTTCCGGAGGTCCCAGTATATGGTTTTCATCTATGGCATTCAGGTTCAACCCGATCAGGTCACCCTGAGAACAGAATATAATGTGGTTCCCTGTCACCTCGACGGTAACATCAGCAGCTGATACTGATTTCTTATCCGAAGCCGAGAAAGAAGATATGATTCCGGCAGAATACTGTAGTATCATCCCCGCATCATAAGCTGTAATACCTCCGTTTCCATCAACGTTTGCCGTACTGTCACGCCAGTTCTCCCACGGCAGGGGGTCAATGCCTGGCAGGGGATCAAGCCCAACCGAAAACTGAAGAGTCAGAGCAGCATCATAGGCCTGGATCATACCGTCATCGTTTACATCACCCGGGGTAAATGCTGTGATAGTGAAGATCTCTCCACTCGTGGGAACCGGGACTACTTCATTACCCAAGATGTCTGTTCCCCCACTTAAACCCACGAAAACATCACCACTGGCTTTGGGAACAGGATAGAGATAACTATAAAGAATATCGTTGATACGGGTCATATCTGCATCTGTAAGTATGACAGCACCTGTGAAGCTGAGTTTAACCGGATTTCCCGGGTCCATCGATTCGCTGAAGGTTGCCGTAATAATAAGTGTATCTGCGTATCTGTTGACCGTATTACTGTATTCAATGGCTGCAGTTGGCGGCTCGGTTTCAGTGATGGTTACTGTACCATCTGTTATATACTGAACCTGTATGTTGTTCAGATAGGCATCGGACAGGAGCAGATGTGAACTGCCCAAAGAGAGAGAATTGAACTGAATGAGAAGGATCACTCCCTCCCCTGTCATGGCTGATGTATTCATATAACTGACCGATATTTTCCCTGCCTGACCGGAATTTACGGCTACAGTTCCTCCATCAGCCAGGGTCCCCCCGACTGAACAGGCGGCATACTCCAGCACCGTACTGTCAAATTCAATATCAAACTGGTAGGAGATGATATTATCCGCTGCCGTAAGTTCACCCACTGAAACGGGGACTTCAACCGTGTGCGCAATTTCCACGGTATCATCCTGAAGGGAAATGGTGTAATTCCCTGGCGGGGGAACTGTATCGGTCACTGAAGAACCATAGTGTGATCCCGGGTCACAATCTGTAATACCGGCAGTAGTTATATCCCATTCGACATCAGTCCAGGTTTCATTCGGGACCATAATATTTTCGACTCTCACGGCCCTGGAATCTTCGTATTCCCAGGGCTCTCCCGTACCATCCATATCAATTACACCAAAAATGT
>CAZIAU010000111.1:0-7910 GCA_964536755.1 uncultured Bacteroides sp.
GGAAGTTCCTCTCCCTGCAGATATGAAAATTCCTCCATCAGCTCACCTGTATCAAAGTATCTTCTGGTCAGGCCCTGTTTGCGGCCGTAATGGAAGTTGGTATGTTCATATATCTGGCCATTTTTATAGTACCATATTGCGGGTCCGTGCTTCCTGCCGTGTTCATATGTGACCTTCGAGTGTACAGTTTTCCCGTCCTCATAGTAGTTGACTTTCACTCCGTGCACATAACCCTCCTTATCCACCGGGTTCACACTGGAAAGTGTACCATCATCCCTCCTTCTTTTGACAATGTTGGATTGGTCATCACCCTTTGCGGGTCCTTTATCATTGCTATTGGTCGAACAGGAAACGAGTCCCATAACCAGGAAAGCTATCAACAGTGAGTGAAAGAATATTTTCATGTCATTCCGGCTTAGTAGCCGCAAAGATACCTGATTTATATTAGTAGTTCTTCCTTTTTATCCTGACATGACTTATATTGGTATTAAAATAGAATGTAAATTTATTAGGCCTATGAAATATACTCTTTACCAGGTAGACGCATTTGCCTCCAGGGTATTTGAAGGGAATCCGGCTGCCGTATGTATTATTGACCGCTGGCCTGACGATTTATTGATGCAGAAGATTGCCAGTGAAAACAATCTGTCAGAAACTGCTTTCGCTCTGAACAGGGATGATCAATTTGAGATAAGGTGGTTCACTCCTGCAGTTGAGGTAGATCTGTGCGGACATGCCACCCTGGCTACAGCTCACGTATTGTTTAATCATTGTGATTATCCGGGTGAAAAGATCCAGTTCCATTCTCCGCGGAGCGGAAAACTTTCTGTGGAAAGATCGGGTGCTTTGCTGACACTGAATTTCCCTATTGATGTTCTCAAAAATGTAAAAGTTCCTGAGGCTTTGTCGGAGGCACTCGGTATGGCGCCTGTTAAAGCAATGACAGGCAGGACAGATTATCTCCTGGTATATTCGAGTCAGCGGGATGTGGAAACGATTCGACCGGATTTTAGCAAGCTGGCCGGTGCCGGGACAAGGGGGGTGATCGTGACAGCACCCGGGGAAAAAGCAGATTTCGTTTCAAGATTCTTTGCTCCGGGAGTGGGGATCAATGAGGACCCGGTTACAGGTTCGGCGCACACCAGCCTCATCCCTTACTGGTCAAAAGAGCTTGGGAAGAAGAGGATGACCGCATACCAGGTATCTGCGAGGGGAGGAGAGCTGATTTGCGAATATATGGGACCAAGGGTAAAGATTTCAGGTCATGCTGTAACCTATATGAAAGGAGAAATACATTTTTAGTCGATGGTGAATGAAGTGTGAAACGTCCATTACAATAATTACTTATGAAATGCAAGGATTAAAAACATATACCAGATGAGATTCTCGGAGGACAGAATAGAAAAGCTGGCCTTTAGCGATGGTGTCAGACGTGATATCCAAATATGGGAACCGGAAAATCCCCGGGTAATATTTCTCACCGTTCACGGAGCAATGGACCATGGCGGGAATTACGTGGAACCCGGATGACCTTATCCTTATGGTCGATTGGGTGAAGAATGAATATAAGGATATCCCCATATTCATCCTGGCGCATTCTGCGGGATCACTTATCGCCACGCATTTTGGTATTAAGCACCCTGACAGGGATCCGCAGATCAAGGGTTTTATTCTCTCATCGCCCTATTACGTGAATGTGGTCAAAATACCTAAAATTATGATAAAAATGGTTGGTATTCTGTCGGCTGTTGCGCCCGGGATGACGGTCCCTATGGAAGATATACGCCCTAATGTTACTCATGATGAAGCCATTTACAACCGCCACTGCAGGGACGTGAGGGACAATATTATGGCCAGTAAGGCTTCGGCACGATTTGCCAACGAGCTGCTGAAAGCACAGCGCTGGGTCCCGGAGAATATTACCAGATGGAGCCATCCGATGCTTGCGATAATTGCCGGTGATGATAAACTTGCAGACGCCGTTGCTTCCAGGGAACTGATAGGAAAGATCGACCAGTCTCTGGTTACGGAATACTACTACCCGGATAACTATCATGAAAATTTTAATGAACTCAACAGGGAAGAAGTATTCGCAGGGATCGTTGATTGGGTTAATAACAGAATTTAAAGGTATATATTTGTGTTTGACAGTCATACGCTTTATATTTAGGTAGGAAACTCACATATGAAGACGGATACTCTTACGAGCAGACCCTGCTGTTTTACAGTGATCCTGGTCATTGCCATTATCCTGTCGGCTGTTGACGTCCGGGCCCAATCCGCTATTACCAATACCAGCATTGAACTGGTTGGAAGTACAATTCAGATCACATATGATATAGCAAACAGCAAACGATCGGAACGGTACAATGTAAGGTTGGAGGTGACCGATTCAAAGGGTAATCTGTTACCTGTAACGAGCCTGGAAGGAGATGTAGGCGAGGATATTCCGGGGGGTACCAACAAGAAGATCATCTGGGACCTTGAGGCTGATAATATCCAGATGAATGAAGATATTTTCTTCGAGCTATTTGCAGATGCCATTGTCGAGCCTGATCCTGAACCGCCAAAAAAAGAGGAAGTTACACTTCAGCAACAAGAACCTTCAGAAGAGGAGGTAATAGCATCTGATAGGAGTGATCAATCAGAAGAGGAGGAAATAAGAACCGGAGAAAACGGTAGTGCAAAGGAATTCACCCGGAGGGGTATCATCCTTCAGTCGCTGGCTCTTCCGGGGTTGGGCCTTTCCAGGGCCAAAGGTGGTCCGCACTGGCTGAGAGGTGTGGCAGGATACGGTGCTGTTGTTGGTGCTGTAATTTTAAATAATATGGCAAGGGCTACCTACGAGGATTACAGAACACCGGGATCGGCAGATGAAGCAAGGACCCTGCTGGATAAATCGACCAGGCAGGATAATATATCGGAAATATGCGCCTATGCGGCTATTGGAATCTGGGTGTCGGACCTGGTCTGGACCTTTGTTGGTTCGTCAGATCTCAATAAAAGCCGGGCAGCCGATTTTGTAAGGCCTGTTTCCCTCGGGACAGATTATGACCCTCTTTGCGGAGTCCCGTTGCTGGCGATAAGGTATAAGTTTTAAATCATGAAACTCAATTTCGTTACAATTCTGCTCTGTTTATTCCTGTGCCAGGTTACGTACAGTCAGAGCATGCAAACCGGAAAGATAAAATTCAGGCTCAACAATGTTCCCGTGGAGGTGAAGGATACGGAACCACCAATAATTGAGATCATTGCACCTGTTCCTGGTGAGAATAAACAGTTTACCAGTAAGGTTCAGGAACTGGATCTTATTGGTCAGGTTACCGATGAAAGCGGGATAAATTTTGTGTCGGTTAACTCAAAAATAAGTGAAATTAACAGCAAGGGGATTTTTACTTACCGGTTAAACCTTGAGCCTGGTCCTAATTTCGTGAAACTGGTGGCCATGGATGAGGAAAGGAATTTGCAGGAACAAACCATCAATATCCAGTTTGTGCCACCGGTGGTTACGCTGGCCGACCGTATATCGGAAACCTCTAAATATTATGCTATGATCATTGGCATAGACAAATATAAGGACAGCGGTCTGCCTGATCTGGAAAATCCCATCCGGGATGCAGAAAAACTGTACCAGGTGCTTGTTACAAAATATCTTTTTGAGAAGGAAAATATTAAGTTGCTGAAAAATGCAACCCGGGCAGATATTATCACCGGTTTGGATGAACTGTACCAGGAGGTTACCCCTGATGATAACCTGTTAATCTTCTATGCCGGGCATGGATGGTGGGATGAGGAAACCGATAATGGATACTGGCTGCCCTCGGATGCAGAGAGAGGCGTCAAAACCAACTGGGTACGCAACAGTGCTGTGGTTGATTATCTGAAGGAGATCAATTCAAGACACACCCTCCTGATTACCGATGCCTGTTTTGGAGGATCAATTTTTCTGAACAGGGGAGCATTTCCGGATAAGCAGAAGGCATTTGAGATCCTCTATGATCTGCCAAGCCGCAAAGCCATGACAAGTGGCAACCTTACGGAGGTACCCGACAGAAGTGCATTCACGGAGTTCCTGGTTGAAAGGCTTGAAAAGAATGACCAGACATACCTCTCCTCTGAGCAGTTGTTCAGCAGTCTTAAAATAGCGGTCATAAATAACAGTGATGCTGTACCGCGTTTCGGTGAGATTGGTAAGGTGGGGGACCAGGGAGGTGATTTTATTTTTGTCAGAAGGAAATAGCTTTTGTTGATATCATGAACCGGCAACATCATATTACAGGACAACTACCGGCATCTGCTTTAATATGTTACTTATTCCTGCTGTTTATTGCCGGGTGTAAGCCTTTCGAACCGGAACAGCTGATGATTATTAAAACAGGGAATGTCAGTGAGGTTGGTGTGAGTACATGTTTTGTCCAGGGAGAGATCCTGGACATCGGTAAAAGCGGGATCACTCAGCATGGTTTTGTGTGGTCCGATCTGCCAGACCCGACTATTGAAACCGCCATGTTTAATCAGCTGGGATCTGCGTCCGGACCTGGCATATTTGAGTATCAGATAACCGGACTTACACCTTCAACTATTTATCATGTAAGGAGTTATGCTCGAGGGGGAGGCGAGGTTATCTTTGGAGATCCAAAAACCTTTGAAACAATGGAGGGGAAAATACCTACCGTGGAAACCTATCCACCAATTGAAGATGAACTCACCTCTTATTCAGCGATTTGTGGAGGTGAAATCACTGACGATGGCGGGAGCCCGGTTATGCAACGAGGGGTATGCTGGTCGAATCATCCCGGTCCGACACTTGAGGATGAACATACAAGAGAAGGAGAAGGAGCAGCACAGTTCTCCAGTACAATGGAATCACTTGAACCCGGCACACGATATTTTGTCCGTGCATATGCCACGAACCAGGTCGGCACAGGCTATGGAGATCAAATTGATTTTGTGACCGTGTGGGACAATACGTATGTATCTGACATTGAGGGGAATGAATATCCAACAGTACAGATAGGAGAGCTGGTATGGACAGCAATGAATATCAGGTCAACGAAGTATTCGGATGGTACTCCTATTCCACTGGTTGAGGAAGAAAATGATTGGGCTGCAATGTCAGATGTTTTTAAGGCATACTGTTATTATAACAATGATCATGCTCTTGGTGAGATGGATGGTGCCCTTTATACCTGGGCTGCCGCGACCAATGGTCACCCGGGCAGTAATGATGTGCCCAGCGGAGTCCAGGGGGTGTGCCCCGCAGGATGGCACCTGCCCAGCGATGAAGAGTGGAAAATGTTTGAAATGATCCTGGGAATGAATGAAGATGAAGTCAATGGATTTGAATATAGAGGCGCAGGCCAGGGAGGGAAGCTGAAGGAAACCGTAAACTGGACCGAACCCAATGAGGGAGCCACCAATGAATCCGGGTTCAATGCGCGGCCCAGTGGATCCAGGGAGACCATAGGAAGGTTTGGGAATTACGGGACCTCGACTGACTACTGGACATCCACGGGATCAGGGGAAGCGGCAGCGTTTTTCAGGCGTTTGAGTTCTGAAGCCGGAGAGATCTTCAGGAGTGGGGAACCGGTTAAAAAAGGATTTTCGGTCCGCTGTGTGAAAAACTATTAGAGAAAAGGCCAACTATATCGTAATATGTACTATTTAATTGTGCGTAATCTGGGCGATGAGCGATGCATCGACCGGAATACTGATGATGTGTATAAGGATGGAATGTCGTTTAACTGTACTTTAAGCCTGGATCAAAGAAAGAGGAAATTCTTACGGGAAGTGGAAATTACCTGTATTGAGAATCCTGATGAAAGTTTTCTTGCCAGGGTGTACAGTGACTGATTCCGTTCCGGTTTAATAACCCGCAATTATGAAAAAACCAATTTTCTTCCTGGCAGGATCACTGATCATATACCTGCTTGCCGGATGTACTTCGGTGAAAAGGTTCAAATCTGCCACCTATAAGAGTGAAGATAATACCCTGGTGGATATGACACTGTTCGGGTCAAGACTGATGCCCGGGGAAACTGATCGGGGCGGTGGTGACCTGTGGGACCTCAGTGCAAGTGCCCAGAACCAGCTCATTCAGATCCTGAATGAACGTTATCCCGGCAACGAACAGTTTTTCAGTTCTCTTGGAAGGGAGTATCCGGTTGAAGATGAATTTGCTTTCCCCGACCTTATCAGCAAGGATCTGAGAATGATATTTACAATAAGCAAGGAGAGGGATTATAAAGTATTGAATGATGCTTCCGGGAGATTCTCCCCGGCGGACCGTATCGAATACCTTAGATTCACCCTTGAAATACCGGCGGAATATAATCTGCGTTTTACCAGGTGGAACAGGTTTACTACTGAATACGGTGATCTGGAAATTGCCGATGTAAGTTTTTCGCGGAGCCTGGACCTGGATGTGGATGGAACCCTGGAAAATCTGGCCGATATCAAGGGAAAAGCAAACACCGGCCGGACCGAGGAGCAGGCAGTGAGATCCCGCTTCCTGAAACTGAACGGAAGCTTAAGTGACCGAAGGATAGAGATTGAGGAAGAAGGGACCAGGGAAATAGACCTAACGGGGAATGTGATTGCTGATGTATCACTGGACTTTTCAGGATTCCCGGAGCGGATTGCCGTCCCCCGGTTCAGGGTGGAAGCAGGCCAAAACGGAGGTAGTGCTGAGCTGGCCTCACTACAGTTTAAGGAAGTGCTTGTTCCCCGCATGGAGGAGGCTCCTGATACCATCAGGGCAAAACTTTTACTGGAATATATATACCGGCATGTTCAGACCGGCTGGAAGACATACCCGGAATGGGATGACAGGGTGGAATACTATTCAGGGAAAGTGGAAAAAGAAGTCGCTCTCTTTACGAAACAGGATTATTTGCCGGTATTGTTTGGAATCGGGACTGATCACCCGGACAGGGAATTTATAAAGGTAATGACTGCTGCAGGAGATATCTGCCCTCTACAGTTCAAAGACTATGACGGTGCCAGCCGATTTATGGACTGGCTTCTCAGCCAAAAAGAAAAGAATATAGGAGATGAATCAAAGAATGATCCCCGGCGGCATAATCCTGTCCGGTTAGGGAATTCAAGGCTACTGTTCAACGAACGTGAACTCTGCCTGGATCAGATGCATGAAATACCGGACCTTAAGCTGATTCCGGTTTATTGAAGGGTATTTTAGGACTGAATAATTTTTTAATCATAATAAAGAATTTTTATACCAGAGCTAAAGTTAAGGCATTACGGAAATATGTGAAGAAGTGTTACCTTTAAATCAGTCGAACCAATATACAGAACATAGTTACAAACATGAATAATTCATATAACAGCGACGGTCATCAGTCGAGAAGAACCTTTTTCAGAAGTGCCGGCCTGGGGGCTGCTGCACTGGCAGGAATACCTGTTCTGGCAGGATCCCTGAAAAGCTGTAAATCTATCCCGGGTATAAACAATTTCTTTTCCACGGGAGATACTGTCCTTTTTCAGGGTGACTCAATTACCGATGCAGGAAGAGATAAGAAAAATGAACAGGCCAATAACGGACGTTCTTTCGGTACGGGATATGCCTACATCACAGCTGCCTGGCTCCTGGAGGAATTGGCAGGGAAAGAGCTGACACTTTATAACCGGGGTATCAGCGGGAACAAGGTCTTCCAGCTTGCTGAACGCTGGGATAAGGATTGTCTGGAACTGAAACCGGAGATTCTGAGTATCCTTATCGGGGTAAATGATTACTGGCATATGCGTGACGGAAGGTATGACGGGACTCCGGAGATCTATGAAACAGATTACCGGGAACTTTTGACAAGGACCAGGGAGGCTCTGCCCGGAATAAAGCTGGTGATCTGTGAACCTTTTATACTGCCAGGCACCAGATCCGTTGATGAAACCTG
>CAZIAU010000112.1:0-7896 GCA_964536755.1 uncultured Bacteroides sp.
CTACAGCATTGCTTCTTGCTGCTGGAAAAGGTAGTCGTCTATTCCCTTTAACGGAAAACTCACCTAAATGTCTGACTCTTGTAAACGGGGTTTCAATTCTTGAAAGACTTGTCAACAATATAAAAAAGCAGGGTTTTAAACGACTTGTTGTTGTTACAGGCTATAAAAAAGAATGCATTATGGATTTTCTTGGTAGTAAATCAGATGATTTAACAATTGAGTACATATACAGTCCTCGTTACCGTACTACTAATAACATATATTCACTCTGGATTGCTCGTAACATCATAAATGAGCCTTTTGTTCTATTCGAAAGTGATCTGGTTCTAACTGCATCTTTGCTTGATGATATGGTTTTCCCAGATAGACTGGCTATTGGAAAAATGCGTCCGGAGCTAAATGGAACGACTGTTTCTATTAATGAAAAGAAACAGGTTACCAGGTTTCATAAAGGAACAACAGAGCCCTATGAAGGTATTCGTTATAAAACAGTTAATATTTACAGCTTTTCTCTTTCATCCTGGCAGAAGATTATTAAAGAGATTGACAAATATATAACAGAAGGTATTGTTAACTGTTATTATGAAACCGCCTTTATTGATATGATTGAGAATAATAGTTTAGTATTTGAATCGGTTTCGTTTGATCATAAACCGTGGTACGAGATCGATACCGTTCAAGATTTAGCTGAAGCCGAGAAACTTTGCTTTGATGAATAAACTATGAAAAAAGACAATAAAAAAAAATTGGTGGGGAATAAATATCATACACAAGCCGAGAAATACGAGTACATATCAAAACAACATGGCGGCTATTACCGGCATAATTTTACTGACCATGCTTACTTATATAATCTATATTTTCCTCCCGAAGCTGTATTTGCACACCTTAAAGAAAACATTCATAATCTAGTATTGAATTACCCGGTGGCACAGGACGCACTGGCCGAACTTATTGGGAACTTAATAGAGCAACCAGCTGAAAGAATAGTTGTTGGAAATGGTGCTGCTGAAATTATTAAGATACTCTCAGGTCATTTAGCGAAAAAAATAATTGTACCCGTCCCATCATTCAATGAATATGTCAATGCGGCCCCTGAAGGGAAAGCTGTTGAATTCCCACTCGAATTTCCATCCTTTCAACTCGATGTAGATAAATTTGCAGATGAAGCTATAAAAGCAGGAGCAGATATAGCTATTGTGGTAACTCCCAATAATCCTACATCCATGTTGGTACCCAAAGCCGATTTAATAAGTTTGGCACAAAAACTTGATAAACACAATTGCAAGCTTATAATTGATATATCTTTTCTTGATTTTGCAGAAAATAAGGAACAAATCAGCATGGAATTGGATATTGACAAATATTCTAATATGGTTATTCTTAAAAGTATGAGCAAAGCCTACGGAATATGCGGACTCAGAATTGGTTATATGTTATCGGCAAATTTAGAATTTGTTGAAAAGGTTCGAAACGGAATTCATATATGGAATATTAATGGATTTGCTGAAGAGTTTCTGCGAATACTGCCCCAGTACAGGAAAGAATTTGAGGATAGCTGCGAAAAGGTTAAATCAGATAGAGATGCTTTCTACGAAAAACTATGCACCATAGAAGGGATGACGGTTTTTAAACCTGATGCGAATTATATCTTTTGTCGTTTACCTGATAGTGCTATAAGCGGGCCAGAGGTAACAAAACGCCTTTTTATCGAGCATAATATTTATATAAAAGATAGTGTTGGTAAAACACAACCCGAAGCAACCCGGTATATTCGAATTGCAAGTCGTACCGATGAAGAGAACAACAGACTTTTTGATGCTTTGAAGGATATAATGTATTTAAAGAATGAATAATATGAGGGATAAACAACAAGCAAACGTTCTGACTTTTGCAAAAGATTTGCCAAATATTTGTTCTCTGTTAGGTTTATTGAGTGCTTTATTCGGTATATATTTTGCAATTAAAGGAAATTTCCCGGCATCCATTATTGGCATATTATGGGCTGTGTTATTCGATTGGTTCGACGGAATTATAGCACGGAAGATGAAAGCCAGAACAAAAGAACAGGGTGCATTTGGAAGTCAGCTTGACTCTATGATAGATATTGTGAGTTTTGGAGTTCTGCCTGCAATCTTTTTTTTAAGCTACGGAAATTATAATTTATGGTTTATGCCAGGAGCATATGTAATACTTGCAACAGGTGCTATTCGACTGAGCTATTTTAATATTTATGGTCTTATTGACAGTAAAACCTATAAGGGACTTGCCCTTGACAATAATGTGCTCATCCTCTCCTTTGTCTTCTTATTCGAGAGTTTTTTCAGACATTCTATTTTTTCAATTCTTATTTATATACTCCTGATGGTTCTGTCGGTATTTAATTTATCCTCAATTCCAACCCCCAAATTTGGAGGAAAGTGGATTTATGTGCTGGTTATATATGTTGTGGTCCTGACATCAATTTATGCATGGATAATATTTAAAGGAGCTTGAAAACAGATAATGAAAATCACATGGATCGAGCCTGGACATACTTTTTGAAACACTGCCTTGATTCTTTCCATGAAAAGGAAATATGGTGAATAGATTAGTTTTCAGGAGACAGTTTTTAATGACAGAAGGATCAATTGAATCCCTGAATAGTTCATGGAATAAACATCAGATCAGATCAACTACAAATACCTGGAATTTGTACACCCATCCTGATCTTGAAATTACCGTACATGAAAATGCTTCCTTTAAATTGATACTCCTGGGATATTTGTTGGATCCGTTTGAACCGGATTCAGGAAACTCGGAGATATTGAACAGACTGGCAATCTGGAAAGAGTTTGATACTATTGTGGAAGCCACGCACATGCTTAACGGGCGATTCCTTCTGTTTTACATATCAAAAGAGATCTTTAGAATTATTAATGATGCTTCGGGTTTTCGACAATTATTCTTTTTGAAAAGGAATGGGCTCATCCATTGCGGATCCACACCCGATATTCTGAAAGAGTACCTTGGATTGACATCGGATCCGGAAAATGAAGCCCTGGAATTCCTGTGCTCTGAAGAATATAGAAATAATTCTCATACCTGGGTGGGGTATGATACCGTTTATAAGGAAATTAAAAAACTGCCGCCTAATTATCTTCTGGATATTTACGGTCAGAAAACCAGCAGATTCTGGCCAGTCGAACTCAAGAGAGAGCAAGATGTTGACAAGGTTGCTGTAATGTGCGGGGATTATTTAAAAGGATGTTTTCTGAGTTCACTTAACAGAAAGCCTATTCATCTCGGAGTAACCGGTGGATGGGATTCAAGGGTTCTGGTTGCAGCAACAAGAGGTATCCGGGACCGTGTCTTTTATTACATTAACAATATGCCTGATATGGGAGATACCCATATGGATATTTCCATATCTGAAAAACTGGCAGGTACCATGGGATACGAGTTGAATATATTAAATATTAATGAAGTTGAGGTCGATGATTTATTCAGACAAATCTATAAAAAGAATAACATCAGGGCCAATGATATTCTGCTGCCGGTGCTTTATTTCGGACATCAAAATAACTATGACGATACCTTCACGGTCAGTGGAAGCCTGGCAGAGGGCAATGCAAGAAAGTATTACTATATGCCCATGTTCATGACCAGAATAAACGGGAAAAAGCTTTCTAGAATTGTGCGTTTTAAAAGTAATAAATATGCTATACGGAAATTGAATGATTGGCTGGAGGAGGTGCTTCCTCTCTGTAACGAACTGGGAATAGATGTTCTGGACCTTTATCAGATCGAACAGGAAGCATGCAACTGGTGTTCACTCACTTCCTCGGAACAGGATATTGTAAGAGAGGAAATGAGACCCTTTAATTCGCGTTATCTGATTAGTCAATTCTGGTCACTTGACACTAAATACCGTCTGCTGCATGATCCAATAATCTATCACAGGATGATAAACTATTTATGGGCTGAATCTCTGGAGGTACCTGTAAATCCTTCTTTCAAATCAAAGGTGACGAGATTCCTTATTTCTATGGGGATTGGGTTACCCTTCTACAGGATGAAATCAAGGATAAACTACATGTTCAGATTAAATTAGCGACATTTACGAATGTCCCTTCGAAAAGCTCAGAATATACATCCTTTGGCAGGATATGTCTTAGGGAATATCAAAGACTGATCAGTAATAACTATATGTATTTTAACCACCAATAACGCTTATCATTCTTTTTTGAGAATTTATAATTTGCATACTTCTGACTTATATAGATTAGTATAATTACGATCAGAAAAGTCATTGCAAAGAATAAAAGATATGATGGATTATGATCATAGATTGCATGATATGCTTTTCCGAGAAACCTGATAAACGGGATATGAATAATGTAATAAAACATAGCCACCTGTCCGGTAACCCTGATTTTATCCATCCATTGATCAGACTCCCTCTCCAACACAACCAGGAGGATTAAGGCAATACCTAATGTGAATAAAGTAAATTGAAGGGAGGTTGGATACTTTGAAATATTAAGGAATGACATGATGGTATAAATAGTCCCTCTCTCCTGTACTGACCATGTATAAGGATCTCCGTATATATTAAAAGTTCTTAAAAACACGAATGTAACGAGCATCAGCGAACCGGTAACAAGCAGAATACACCTTCTTCGTTCATAAGTAAAACCGAACACTCTTCCCAAACAAAATCCCAGGAGCATAATACCAGTATAAGGCAGAATCGAATATAAAAAGTCGATTTTAAATGTTGGAGTGAGTTGAAAATTATCCGGATTTAAAAATATTGCCCTTACAACAGCCCAGAAGCCTTGAATATTATCCCATGCAAAATAATCCTGAATGTTATGAAGAACCAGGATGGAAATGGCCAGTACCAGATTCAATCTCCATGGCAGGTAAATTAAGATAGCCATAAATAGAAAGGATATACCTATAGTCCACAATACCTGCAACTGAATCATATCAAAATGAGTTCGCCAAAAAAAATTCATTACAGTCAGCTCAAGGAAAATTAGCCATAAACCCCTGGTAATAAGAAATCTGGCTAATATCTTCGTGTTCCTGTATTTTTTCAACATGATATATATGCTGACTCCTGCCAGAAACACGAATACAGGAGCGGCGATATGCGTAATCCAGCGAATAAAGAATATGATTGGTGTGGTAAGTGCTATGTTCGTCGGATCAAAATCCCGGTACATAAAAAAATGACTGGAATGGTCCAGCGCCATCATAATCATAACAATACCTCTCAGGATATCTATGGAATTTATCCTATTCTGAATCAAAGTGGCCTGAATTATGAATCCAAATATTGTTCAATTAATTCCTTGGTCTCCTTAATATGGTCATATGAAGAGGCGCCAAAAAGCACTGATTCCAATTGCGGAAACTTACCCAGGTATTCAATGGCTTCTTTTGGCTTGATAGCCCCTGCTGCAAGCACCTGCATGGCTATTGGCCTGAATTCCCTTTGCGAAAGAGTCTTTTCATAAACCTCCAGTCCGCCCGACATTCGGAAACCTATCTTATTTATGGAACTGCAAATAATTGGGTTCCTGATACCGGATTCTTCAAGTGTATCCAGCAGCATGGGCAGGTTCATGGTAATATAACCCGGTTCTGCATTATACTTTTTTATGATATAGTTATGATATTCAACAAATACATCTTTCATTCCCAATCCCAGGATCATATCGGTCAGTACATTCTGTATAAAGATGACCGGAGTTTCGATACCCCTGAACATCTTCATCTCTGCATCAATCAGCAATTCCATCATCTTAATAACGTCCTTCTTCGCAAAAGCAATCCCGCCTTTGGCAAATGTGCTGAATATATTCCCGGGTAAATACTCCTTAAGCGTGCCGATTATTCCCAGTTCTGTCACAGCATTCACATATTTATGGGCATATGGCATACAGGGATAGATTTTAAATCCGCTGTATCTTTCGGGATTATTCCGCATATGGGTACATATGTTTGCTATCCTGTCATGAGTAGTGCACATAAACGTACCGATCCCTATATCAATGGCTGAATCCAGGACTTTAATGATAGCCTCATCGGTCTTGAACCTAATGGCCTGCGCTCTAGATTTTTCATCTGAAAGATGATTGACAGCGAAAAACTGATTGTCTCCAAATAAAACTTTATCCATATTCCTTACTGTATTTGATAGTTTTTAAGTTTCTCAATGACCTTGTCAGTTTTCAGGGCCGATCTAAATGAGCTTTTATTTTGTGTGGCATTTGTTGAAATACTTTTCGCAAAATTGTCAACCTGGGCTGAATACTCTTCTCCCCTCAGGTAAAAATCGACCATTTCAGTGAGATCTGTAATGTACTTGATGGTCCATCCTTTTTCCAGGCCAAATTTTTTATTCCCGTTTTTAAGATAGATCCTGATCTCCTGAGCATCTGAGATGATCTTTCCTTCGGAACCAATAGCTGTGATCTGTGTTGACATCTTCCTGTATGTTTCATCACTCCAGTTCACTGATAGGTTCCCGCTGATCCCATTCTCCAGTATTAACGTGGAATAAACAGAATCCTCAACACCACTCGAAAATACTTTCTTAAGCTGTGTTCCATCCACTTTTTCAATATCTCCAAGAATAAATTCAATAAGATTTATAACATGAGAAGCATAATCATACAAGCAACCCCCTCCTTCCGAACTTTTTGATCTCCAGGTCCCCCCCTTCTTACGGGTGACCACAGGGCCATAAGCTTCTCCCACGAAATGATATACTTCTTTCAGGATCCCGGCTTCCATAAGTTGCCTGAAATAGTTAAAAGTACCAATGAAACGATTATGGTAACCGACCTGGTTGACCAGTTTCTTCTCTTCAGCCAATCTGGTAATCTCCTCCCCCTCCTTAACGTGAAGACTGAATGGTTTCTCACAAAATACATGCATTCCTCTACTCAGGGCAGCCTTTACTATGTCAAAATGGAACCTGGTAGGAGTTGCAACAAAGACACTGTCCAATTCTTCATTTTGAAACATCTCCTTATAGTCGGTGTAACAGTTCACCGAAGAGTACTTTTTAAAAACATCCAGCATAAAGGTTGATGTATCACATACCGCAACCAGGTCAAGCAATGGATGCGCATTTACAATAGCACAATGGGAGATTCCCATTTTACCAAGTCCAATAACACAAGTTTTAGTCATATATCCTTTATTTGTTGTTACTTATTTCAGAAGGAAATTACATAGATGAATAGTATGCGACTAATTGTAAATATACCTCTTTCTGACTACTTTTCTTACCCATCTTTCAACGAAAAAGCAAGCACATTTTAACAATATTGTATCAATCGTCAAAAATCATCGCAATAAAAATATTTGAATTTAATTTTGAAACAATTTCAGTTGGTTATTCGTTTTAGTAAGGTTGTTATAAACCTTGAATACTGAATTAAAGAGGTCAGACATGTTATTCATTCATATCCCGGACAGTTACATTAAGGAAAGGGCATATATAATCGATGTTTTATTGGGGGAATTTCTTGGTTTGGAATACAAGATCGAAGTTTCATCAAGTATTTCAGACTACAGAATAGTGCTTGAGAATGGCCGGGAAATAGTTTTCAGGGATCATTTTTTCTCAAAGTTCAGCGACCATCCCGATTATCTGAAACCGGAGAACCTGCCGGAAAAAATTGTGTATGCCACTAACAGGTTCACCCCTGAGGATGACCTTCCTGTACTCTATGGAACAACCGATCTTAACATCGATGAAAAACCCGGTTATTCCATGATCGATTGCGGAACAGATATCTTCGCCTCATCTTTTTTGATGCTTACACGCTGGGAAGAGTATGTGTCAGAGGAAAAGGACCAGTTGAACCGGTTCTCATCCGGGACTAGTATTGC
>CAZIAU010000113.1:0-7890 GCA_964536755.1 uncultured Bacteroides sp.
TCTGCCTTCAGGGTCCGGTCCTGCATCACTGTCCGGGGAGGATTGCCAAACATATGAGCAAGCTCCAGGTCCATCGGTTTTTTTCCTGTTTTTTCACTTTCAAATACAAACCTGTGGTCGCCGGTAATCTCCCCGATAATATAAATGGGGGCCCGTTCCCGGTTGGCTATCCTGACCAGTTCATCAATATCGCCCGGATTGACCACCAGTCCCATACGTTCCTGCGATTCGTTCCCGATTATTTCCTTGGCCGAAAGGGTGGGATCACCGACAGGCAGCTTATCCAGGTGGATGATGCCACCTGTGGACTCGACAAGTTCAGAGAGGCAATTCAGGTGTCCCCCGGCCCCGTGATCATGGATGCTGATAATGTTGTTCCTGGTCGACTCGGCCAGGGCCCTGATGGCATTGTATACCCGCTTCTGCATCTCGGGATTGGCGCGTTGCACGGCATTCAGCTCAATGGCATTTTCGTATTCCCCGGTGTCTACCGATGAGACGGCCCCACCGCCCATTCCGATCCTGTAGTTGTCCCCTCCCAGCAACACAACCAGGTCGCCTTTTTGAGGTATATCTTTTTCTGCATCGTTTCTGTTACCAAATCCTATACCCCCGGCCAGCATGATCACCTTATCAAAGCCAAAGGTTTTCCCGTTCTCTTCATGTTCAAAGGTGAGCAGGCTGCCACAGATGAGGGGCTGCCCGAATTTGTTGCCGAAATCGCTGGCTCCGTTGGATGCCTTGATCAGGATCTCCCGGGGGGTCTGGTAAAGCCAGGCTCTTTCAGGAACGGCATATTCCCAGGTCCGCTCTTTGCCCATTCGGGGATATGAGGTCATATAGACGGCAGTTCCGGCCATGGGAATGGCCGCTTTCCCTCCACCGATCCGGTCACGGATTTCACCTCCCGTACCGGTGGAAGCGCCATTGAAAGGTTCTACAGTTGTGGGAAAGTTATGTGTCTCTGCTTTCAGGGAGAGCACTGTTTCGATATCCCGGACCCCGAAATAATCGGATCTGTCCTGCCTGGCAGGGGCAAACTGTTCAATAACCGGTCCTTCTGCGAAGGAGCAGTTGTCTTTGTATGCGGAAACGATCCGGTTCGGATTTGCCCGGGTTGTCCTCTTTATCAGCTCAAACAGGGAGGATCCTTTTTCCTCCCCGTCAATGATAAAGGTGCCGTTGAAGATCTTATGCCTGCAGTGTTCGGAGTTGACCTGTGAAAACCCGAATACCTCGCTGTCGGTCAGCTTTCTTCCAATCTGCTCACTCAGGCATTCCAGGTAGATGATCTCATCCGGGCTAAGGGCGAGCCCTTCCTGCACGTTATAAGCAGCAATATCATCCACTTCAATGATGGGATCCGGCTTTCGGTCAATCGTAAACAGTGACTGTCCAAGACCGTCATACATGGCCTGCAGCATGGGATCATAAGCAGCATGGTCATTTTCCACCGGAAAGAATTCTTCAATCCTGGATACCCCCTCTATACCCATGTTCTGTGTAATCTCAACCGCATTTGTGCTCCAAGGTGTGATCATCTCTTTGCGGGGGCCAACGTAATACCCCTCCACGCTGGTCTCATCCATGAACCCGGCACCCCCGAAAAGCCATTCGAGTTTTTCCTTTATCTGCTGAACGAATTGTGAGGATTCTTCCACAGCGATGATTTTGCTGTCCGGGACCCGGAAAAAATAGATCATGGTTATACGATAATTGAAACCCTGTATTATTCGCTGCAAAGATAGCTGTATTGTTGAGAATGGCCCGGGCAGCGGGAAAGAATGAATGAAAAGTTTTTTAACATGTTCTGGGAAATCAATATATTTAGGCAAAACTAAAGAGGCCCTGACCATGATTGAAAAGAATTTCATAAAACTCTATGAGGAGAGTTTTTCAAAGAACTTTGACCTCCCGGCACTTTCTGATTATACCGGCGAGATCAGTTATACTTATGGGCAAATGGCCCGTCAGATTGCCCGCCTGCACCTGCTTTACGAAGCTGCAGGGATGAAAAAAGGAGACAAGGTGGCCCTGTTTGGAAAGAATTCCTCCAATTGGTGTTTAGGATTCATGAGTGTCATTACCTATGGAGGTGTTGCAGTACCGGTGCTGGCTGATTTTAAACCCGGTGATGCCCATACGATCATTAATCATTCAGATTCTGTAATGCTGCTGGTGGACAAAGCAACAATGAGTGGGTTGTCTGAGTCAGAGATGAAAGCAGTAAAGAACATCCTCTCTCTGGACGACTGGGGAATTCTTTCATCCGAACCTGCAGATGCATTCAAAAAGGCCCACGGGGAGCTGGATGAACTGTTCCACAAAAGGTATGCAGATGGGTTTGGGCCTGATCAGGTGAAGTATGCCAGTGTGGACAACAGTGAGGTAGTAGAGATCAACTACACCTCGGGCACCACCGGGTTCAGTAAAGGGGTGGTGCTTACGGCCAATAGCCTGGTCGGGAATGTCGAATTCGCAAAGCGTTCCATTGAATTAAATGCAGGTGAAAAGATGCTCGCTCTCTTACCCCTGGCCCACTGTTATGGCTGTGCCTTTGATTTCCTTTTTCCCATGGCGGTTGGTGTACATGTGACCATCCTGGGTAAATTACCGGCTACTCCTGTGATAATCAAGGCTTTTTCAGAGATCAGGCCTCACCTGATATTGTTTGTCCCTATCTTTTTTGAAAAGATCTATAAGAAGAAGCTATTGCCCATTCTTCAGAAAGGAACTATGAGAGTACTGACAAAAATTCCCGGAGTAGGAGGCCTGATCTATGGAAAGATGCGGAAATCGTTAATCGAAACATTTGGTGGAAGGTTCAGGGAGGCAGTACTGGGCGGGGCTGCACTGAGCGCTGAAGTTGAGGATTTCCTGAAGAGGATCAAGTTTCCCTTTACCATAGGTTATGGCATGACCGAGTGCGGACCTTTAATGTCCTATGAAGGCTGGAAGACTACCCGAAAGAATTCAAGCGGCAGGATCCTCGACATTATGGAGCTCAAAATCGATTCACCGGATCCTTTCAATGAACCTGGTGAGATACTTGTAAAAGGGGAGAACCTGATGGTGGGGTACTATAAGGATGAAGAAGCCACAAAGGCTGCAATTGATATCGATGGCTGGTTGCACACAGGTGACCTAGGAGTAACCGACGATGATGGTTTTATTTACATCAGGGGGCGCAGTAAGAGTATGCTCCTTGGCCCGTCGGGGCAGAATATATATCCCGAAGAGATCGAATCAAAGCTGGTCAACCTTCCATACATCAGTGAAGCGGTCGTACTGATGAACTCGGAGCACCGGCTGGAAGCCCTTGTATATCCCGATTTCGACGAGGTTAAGGCGGATGGGGTTGAAAATGAGCTGAAGGCAAAGATGGAGGAGAACAGGAAAGAGGCCAACCAGCACCTTGCGTCCTATGAAACCCTCCTGAAAATCCACATTCACGATTCAGAATTTGAAAAAACCCCTAAACGGAGCATAAAGCGTTTCCTGTATAACCTGGAGAATGACAGTTCATAGTGCATTGGAAGTAGTGCATAGTACAGTGCATAGTGCAGTGCACAGGGATCAGTGCATAATGCATAGTGCGCATATTTCCCTATCTTTAATACAAGAAATACAACCAATTCAGTATGTCCCCATTCCAATGGGGTATATTCATTCGTCATGGGCTACTTAATGGATTAACGATGAAGAATAACATAGTGTATATCATTTTATTATTCTTATCAGGTGGAATCAGTTGTAGTCACAATAAAAATGAACTGTATTAAATGGATTCAAGATGGAATTGCACATCGCAGGGTAGCTATCTACCTGAAGGTCATAGCGATTCTGATGTTCCTGAGTGCACTTTCACATTTAGGTAGTATTTTGGGCATCATAGGTGGAAACTGGGTGGACAAACCCTGGCTCTTCCAGGTAGCCGACCTGTTGTTGCTACCCATCAGTTTGATCCTGGCATGGGGGCTTTGGAGAACCATGTTCTGGGCATTGATCGTCTGGTTTATAGCGGTGATTCTCCTTCAGGTAATCCCGTTTCTATTCTTTGGCGAATACTTTGCTTCCAGTACAGAAGAGCAGACGATGCACTACGGTCAGGTAGTGTTCCATGCCATTACATTTGTCATTTTCTTTGTGCTTCTGCCCTACAAGAAAAGGAGTTGACTCCAGAAGCCCCGAATGGCTAAAAGAAGAGCTGAGAAAAGATAAGGAATCTAAAATAGAGGAAGAGAAATATGTTTTACGGACACATTGGAGTAGCATTAGCATCAAAACCCTTAGCCCCGAAAGCGTCAATCGGAGTATTATTGATCGCAGCAACCACAATCGACCTGTTATGTGGGATATTTACCGCTATTGGGATTGAAAGTGTAGACATGACAACCGGAATAAGTAAGATCCCATGGTCGCATGGACTCTTTATGTCCGTTGTCTGGTCAATACTGGTCTTCATAGTAACATATTTTATTACTCGAAACAGTAAAATGAGTATTATCCTCGGATTGCTTGTTTTTAGCCACTGGATACTTGATTTCATATCACACCCTATGGGAATGGGAAAAACATTACCAAAAGATTTGCCTGTATTATTTGATAATTCTCTCAAGGTTGGTTTAGGGCTGTATAACTCGGTTGTTGCAGCATTGATTACAGAATTAGGATTGCTGGCAGCAGGTATTTTTGTGTACATGAAAATGACCAAAGCAAAAGACCGAACAGGAAAGTGGTCCATATTTGTCCTGATTCTTTTTCTTGCTCTGTTTCCTCTTACAATGTATTTACCATCGACAGTGTCGCCTTACTCAGTGTTTTTAATAATCTTCATGCTGCCTATCGGGATCTGGATTGACCGCCATCGAACATTTGTATCCAAAATATCTGCTATATCTTAGAAATAAGAAGTATAAATGAATTATTGTGAGAATTAAAGTTTATGAAAATTAGATTCTTGCTACCTGCATTAATTATGTTAATACTGATTTCTTGTAATAAAGAAAAAGACAAGATTGAACCGGACAATATTTTATTCAGTGACCTGGTCAGTCCCATTACAAAATCAACGGTTAGAGACTGGTATATTGAGGACCATGGGGTATGTATAGCAGATATACCTGTTCCGAAGGATTCATCGACTGCAATTCTGTTAGATGTTAATAATGATGCAGAAAATGATTTTATAGTTTTACTTTCTCATAGCTATTGGGAACCAACGGAATACTGTGGTCACTGTTCGATTTATGATTATAGAATTAGAATAGAAGGGACAAATGGCTCTGATTCGATTGCATCTCTGGAACAATCAACTATCGCAACATATTTTGGAGATTCCGACTCAATAACCTTTGATAACTCATGGACAAGTGTAGCAATATTGGTTATGAAAGGAGGGTGTGTCAGGCCAACTTTTGCAATTGAAGATGAATATATCGGAATTAAGCACAATAATCAGATTGGCTGGATAAAGGTTGCGTCAGCATCAAATAATGGATTGACAATTGAGAATTATGCGATTAATTTAACGGATAATAAAATAATATTAGCCGGGCAGACAGAATAGTCTGTTACTGACAATGTAATACAAAACAGTCTGAACTGCAGTAAACCCAAAAAATATTTAAAATATGAATGATGTTGTTTCCTATTGTAGACTGATTTGCATTGGATGTCCAATTTACTGGGCAACTAAGAAAAAGATCATTTATTTTTTTCTTATCGCCCTGTTTTTAACACAATGCAATAACCTTCGGGAGGATACATCAGTCAAAATATCTGAAACTGATGGATATATTCCTGTAAATGATTCAATTGAGCTTTATTATAAGATCCTCGGCAGTGGAAACGATACGATACTGTTCCTGCATGGCGGTCCGGGCCTTACATCTAATTACCTGATACCCGATTTAAAACCTCTGGCTTTTCAATACACCTTAATATTTTACGACCAGAGAGGATGTGGAAATTCAACTCCGATAACAGATACCTGCCTGCTGGATGCGGGTTATTATCCTGAAGATCTCGAAGTGATCCGTGATTACTTCCAGATAAATAAAATGACACTTGTCGGACATTCATGGGGAGGGATCCTGGCCGGACTTTACGCCTCGAGATACCCGGATCATGTAAAGAAGATGGTCTTAATCGCCAGTGTACCACCGGTAAAGATTCATGCCTGGGATGATTTTGGATCAAACCTTAACGCAAAATTCGACAGTATCACCATGAAACAGGTATATCAAACATGGGAAGAGAGATTTCACAGGAAAGATACTATCAAAGCATGCTGGGACTTCTGGCAGCATTTTATTAAAGGTTACTATTCAAACCCCACTCTCACAAGAAGAATGTGGGGGGATGTATGCAATTGCCTACCGGCCACAGGTGAACTTAATTATATTGGTGAGGATGTTACCTGGAAATCACTGGGCGACTGGGACCTTTCCGGAAAGCTGGGTTCCCTGAATTGTCCTGTGTTGATTATGCATGGTGAAGATGATCCCATTCCGGTAGAGTGTGCTGAATCCTGGAATGATATTTTACCGAACGCCCAGTTAAGTCTCTTCAAAGATGCCGGGCATTTCCCCCAGGTTGAATCCCCTGAACTGTTTTTCCTTCAGATCGATCAATTCTTTAAAGAGATATGGCCGGTTGATACCTTTTTGAAACCTGACGGACCGGATAAACAATTCCAGGAGAAGCAATGGAATATTTATACTGCTTCATTACAATTAAAGTCAGCAAACAAAAGATTCATGGAAAGCATCTACAACCATGATGCTGGTTCATTATTGAATTTATATACTGAAGATGCAATTGTACTGGCTCCTACTGTGCCTCCTGTTCAGGGTTATCTGACAATTGAAGCATTCTGGCAATCGGCAATGGATAAAGGTTTGTGGAAAGCAGAACTTCAAACGATGGATCTGGAGGGGGACAGTAAAAAATTAAATGAAACAGGGAAATATACTTTATACGACAAAAGCGATAAAATTCTGGATATCGGAAAATATTTGATTATCTGGGAGAATGAGAATGGCAAATGGTTGATGTCAAAAGATATGTTTAACACCAGTATGAAGAAACCTTCTGAATTATACGAATGGGAACCAGAGTATTTATTCTAAGAAGTTGTAATATTCCTTTTATTAACTGATAGTTAAATAATGGCGTTAATATTAATTACCGGCGGGGGAGGCCTTATCGGTAACTATCTCTCCAAGAAATTAACAGACAAGGGATATTCCGTTGCCGTACTGGCCAGATCAATCCACAACCATGCGGAAATACCAACTTATTTCTGGGATATTGATAAGAATGAAATTGACATTGAAGCGTTAGAATCAGCAGACTGTATTATTCACCTTGCGGGAGCTAACATTGGTAGTCAAAGGTGGACATCGAAAAGGAAAAAACTGATCATTGACAGCCGCGTTAGATCTGGTCAGTTGATTCTGGAGAAACTAAAGGAAAATAAAAATCAGGTAAAAGCATTTATATCCGCATCAGCAATTGGATATTACGGAGCAACTACCACTGAGAAGATCTTTACTGAAACAGATCCGCCTTTCAGTGACTTTCTTGGTGAAACCTGCAGACAATGGGAGCAATCAGCAGACAATTTTGAGATATTGGGAATACGAACAGTAAAAATAAGGACAGGTATTGTTCTCGCGAAACAACGAGGAGCATTGGCAAAAATGATGATACCTGTGAAATTTGGAATAGGATCTGCCATTGGCACCGGGGGGCAATTCATGCCCTGGATACACATTGATGATCTGTGCGGAATTTACATCAAAGCAATTGAAGACACACAGATGTATGGGGCTTATAATGCCGTTTCACCCGATCACAAAACAAACAGGGAATTTACAGCCACAC
>CAZIAU010000114.1:0-7874 GCA_964536755.1 uncultured Bacteroides sp.
AGAAGAGTCAGAATGAGCGCATTGCCGATAGTGTGAAGAATTACGACCGGCCATATGGAATTCGTCAGCAATCTGAGTTCGCCATAGACCATGGCGGCGGCGATCAATCCCGCGAGGGCAAGCGGTACATATTGCACCATGCTCATCGTCGTGTAGTTCCGCAGTACCGTAATATCCAGCAATCCGAATCCAACTACAATAAGCCCCATTACAGCACCACTCCGGAAGGCCACCTGTAATCCTTTGTTCAATGATTGAGAAGCTCCCTGGGCGGTCCTGGCAGACGCGAAAGTGGCTGTTTTCATTCCCAGAAAACCACACAGGCCCGAAAAGAACCCTCCCGTAAGAAATGCAACCGGGACAAACGGATTCTGAACGCCTAAAAATGCCAGCACAATCAGGATCACCAGCAGGACGGCAAAAACCAGGCTCACAACCCTGTATTGGCGTTTGATGTAAGCCATTGCTCCTTCTCTAACATACCTGGCAATCTCCTTCATCCTGTCGGTACCTTCAGAGTTCTTCATCATGTTTTTAAAGAAGAACCATCCAAAAGCGAGGGATACAGCAGCTGTAAGGGGGAGCAGCCAGTATAGTCCGAAAATATCATTCATAATTTAATTATTTAAGGGGTTAATTTAAACAAGTTGCAAAGATATGTAAATTGATCTTAAAATGGATTTAAATTAATTGTATTCATGGGATCATTGACATTCCCCGTAATTGCATTTATATTTGTATACAACTTAAAACAGAAACCATGAAAAGAATCATAGATAGTCTGATAATTATTATTATTACTGCTATGGCGGGAACAGTAATCTCCGCTCAATGTGTACCGGATCCCGGTTGTGAAGATACCGGAGTTCCGGGTCAGATCTGTCCCCGCAGCCTGGACACAGCCACAGTCAACGTCAGTTATGAAGCTATAATAACAGTGATCCCGCCTTCAATATTTCCGTACCTGGGGGACACCCTTGAAATAGTCTATATTGAAGTAGATACTGTAATGAACCTTCCTCCCGGCATCGAATACGAGGCCAGTGCAGATACGTTTTTTGCTGATACAACTTACTGTATCCGGATATTTGGCACACCGACAGTGGAAGGGAGCTATGCTCTCGGGATCCAGGTATCCCCCACAATAAAATATGAGCTGCTTCCGGGAGGGCTCTTCAAAGCAGACCCCATCACAGATGATACATCGGTTGTAATGGTTGTGAACGGGGCATCCGGGATTGATCCCTACGAAATAACCGAGTTCCATGTTCTGCAGAATATTCCAAACCCGTTTTCAGAAGTTACAAAGATAGGTTTCTATACCCCGTTTGATGATAAGATCGAACTTAAGGTCTATAACATTCTTGGTGAATTGATGTATGAAGAAACAGACGGCTATCCACCGGGAGAATATTATTTCCGTTTTAACGGAAAGGAATTGCTGCCGGGAACCTATTTTTACAGGGTTACCAACACTTCAGCCTTCTTTACCGGAAAATTTATTAAATCCAGGTAACCCTGATCTGACTTAAAATTTCACCCTTATTTGCTGGGTAATGCTTCGGGGCGGACCAATATCCCCGGGCCTGCCCAGGTATTCAATGTTCATTGCATTCCTCAGGATCGTGTTGATCCTGAGGAATTCTGTTATATTCCACCCCAATCTCAGATCAACCAGGGTATACCCCATTGAATGCTCCTGCCAGTATTCCGGAAATCCGGGCTGAAGAAGGTTTCCCACCAGTGGATCAATAAACACCGCGTCCACATTGACCATTCTTGAATTATACTGAAGATTCACCCCTGCAAAAATATGCCAGAGGGTAACTTCCAGGTCCCCCTTCAATAAATTGCGGCGGCGGTACTTAAGAATATAAGCTTCATCCTCACCCTTACCCTCCTTTTCAATCACCTGGGGATCAACAGGGTTCATAAATGTATAACCGCCGTTAAAGAGCAACCGGGCTGGTCCCAGCTGACCCTGTCCGCTGGCAGACAGCTCAATTCCTGTGATCCTTGCAGTCCCTATATTGAGTGCTTTAAACCCAATATCGTTTAAAGTAGGGACATCTTCAGGATTCTCCGGGTATGCACCAAATGTGTACTCTATCATGTTCTCATAGTCAGTCCAGAACATGGCCAGGTCCGCAAAACCTGTCCACTGCCCGATTGAATATCCCTGTTTAACTCCTACTTCGGCGGCCCATCCCCTTTCTGGCTCCAAACCGGGGTTGGGAAAAATCCTCAGCCCGCCAACTTCAGCATCGGCAAATTTTTCCGCCACAGAGGGAAACCGGTATCCCTGTCCGAGCGATGCCCTCATGTAGGTCGCCTTTCCTGCCTGGTAATTCAATCCTGCTCTGAACACTGGTAACGAGTAAAAAAAGTCCCCATTCAGTGAATTTACCTCCCATCGGACTCCTGCTGAAACCTTCAGCCGGGTCACCACATGCATATCCAGTTGCGAAAAGATAGCCGAGTTCGAGCCCCTGTGATCTTCGAAAAGGTTGGCCAGCACCGTGTTGCGGGAGAATGAAACGCCGTTTGTCAGGTGAGTGCGCTCTCCAAACTTTTTAAGGAACCTGTATTCACCGTACCAGAGTTTGGAGAAACTGCTCTTTTTTGTATCCAGAGTGGCATTCCCCACGCTGTAGAGACGGGTTTTCAATGAATGTTTGTTCCCGCCGGGAGTAAAATATTCTACAAACGGATCAATATTATACCTGTATCCGGTAAGCGGTGCATAGGCATCAGGGTTTTGCCTGTATGCCCCTGAATCGGCATCCAGCCACAACAGGAAATCTGAATTGTCTATTAACATGGCACTGGCCGATACACCCGCAGTAAGTCCCGCGATTTGCCTGAACCTGTATCTCAGGCCCAGATTACCCCTGATCCGGTTTTCGTAATCATATTCCCTGTAACCTTCATCCTTAAAGTAATTTCCACCCAATGAAAGATCCAGGTTACCTATTTTTCGTAAATGGGAAAAGGAAGCACCCCCGGACAAAGGCCGGTTATCCCACCAGATGAGTTCTCTCCGGCGTGGATCCATATATGCTCCTCCGAATACCGTGATCTCCGTGGCAGGATCATTTCCCGGGAACCGGGTACGCAGGTTTATAACCCCGTTCAGTGCGGAAGAACCATAAAGGACCGACGAAGCACCCTTTATCACCTCAACCTGATTAAGGTTTTCCACGGGCATATAGTTCCATTTGATATCCCCGGCATCGGCCGAGATCATGGGCAGGTCATCCACCAGCATCAGTACCCTGGTACCCACACCGTAACTGAATCCACTGCCGCCCCTGATGCTTGGCTGACCTCCAAGAATGCTGATCCCCGAGGACTTTTCCAGGATCATATCCAGCGATGTGATGTTCTGATTTGATAAATAACTGGATTTTAGCACATCCATTGATACCGTTACATCGGAGATCTTCTGTTCATACTTGCCTGCGGTGACGACTACCTCTTCAAGCATCCTGCTGCGCATTGCCATTCTGATCCCGATCCTGACAACTTTTCCCGGCTCCACCATCACCTCGTGTTTCTCCATTTCATATCCGACATAATAAAACTCGATGGTGTGCAGGCCGGGTGTAAGTGTGAGCAGAAATTTTCCATTTTCGTCCGAAGTGGTGCCGGTTGTAAGGTCCGCGCTTATATTTACAGCAACCATAGGTTCCCCGCTATGCAGGTCATATACTGTCCCCCATATCTCCCCCTTCTCCTGTCCCAACAGCACGGTACAGGAAAGGCTTAAAAGGAATAGCAGCAACCGCAATTCAGATATTCCCTTCTGATATATTTTATTTATCATCATCTGTATCCATTTGATTTAACTGCCACAGGGCTCGTTTTCAGTGTGGGAACAAGACCTCCCCCCGCACTTACATTGATTACCTGGCTGTCCGAAACCCTGGTTATGGTACCGCTGTATTTCCCGCTGATGGCATAGGGATTGATATTGACATATTTTGATTTAAAATTGACTGTATCGGATATTTCGGGAAATTCATCTGTGGGAATATCCACATACTTCTGTACGATCCATATCTGATCTTCCAGATGGGTGTTCATAATTTCCTCCCATACCGCCTGGGTGGTTTCCCTGCCAATATACACGTCCTTGCCCCCGTATTTATTGCTGGGTTTCAGTACCAGCCCATCTTTGTTATCCGGGATAAATGATTTTAACTCCACCTCCCTGCCATAATATTTAACCCTTTTATCGGCCAGCACCTCTGTCCAGGGTATTGTTTTTTTTATCAATTGAAGTTCGTTAACTGTAAATACAGAGCTGAAACGAGGATCAGTAATAACGGAGAGTACTTTTTTATTTCCTACAATAAAGGATCTGAATGAGTTGCAACAGCATACAAGCCCGGCCCTGACGGCTTCAACGAAAGTTCCTGTCTCTTCCCAGCGGGATACAAGTTCCCTGGTTATAACCCTTTTGTAAACAAGATGTACCACCTGTCCCCCGGCAATCGCTTTCCCGTTCCTGATGACAAAGTCCCGAGGAGAGGCAATTACAGTTTCCAGTCCGAAACTGTTAAAATACTTTTGATGCAATTCAAACTCCGAGTAAGTGGATACATCGGACCAATCCACTATGGCAATCACTGGCTTTTCCGGCAAATTCCGGTGCGATACCCTGAATTCCCGGTAGCATTCCAGCAAAGATTTCAGCAGGATATCCTGCCTACGTGCATAATGTATTTGATATTTCTCCAGGAACGGATAGCTCCTGAATAACTCTCGGAATCCCTCTTCCAGTATATCCGCATAAGCAATCCCGGCAGGAGAGTCACAATTAAATTCCAGAAATTTCAGTGACTTATTTGCCAGAAATGCATCGAGCCGGGATACAACCAGAGGATTACTGTATCCGGGTTCGATCCTGAACAGTTCCATCTCCCTTTCCGTAAATCCCATGATCTCCTTAACGCGGTTATCGGTATAATATAAAGCGATGAATTTAGTCAGGGCCCTGCTCATCAACTCCACACCTCGCATCAGCAGTTCTGATTGTCCGGGGGAAATAAAATTTGGCTTCAGCAGAGTGGGCATGGCTATCCCTTTAAAGGTGCAGTTGTTCTCAATAAGGAACCCTTCAAGAAACTTTAAATGACCCTTAACCAGTTCATCCTGTTCAAGGAAGTATTCTTTATATTCCCTGTTCAGAGCCCGAATGGATGAAATCATTTCTTTATACTATATTTAACTAACTAAATTACCCTTTTTAATCTAAATACTAATCAATATGCTGCTTCATCAACAGTTCGTCAGGATGGCCAAGAAACATTCTAAAAAATTCGCCATCAAGGACAAGACCACAAAAAGTAACGTAACATACTCCAGGGCACTGATAGGAGCCCTGATCCTTTCAAAAAAATTCAGGAAATACGACAGGGGTTACATCGGGATTATGATTCCCACTTCTGCCGGATGTGCACTGGCAACCGTGGGAGCCCTCATGAGTGGAAGAATCCCTGTGATGATTAACTATTCTACCGGTGCCGAGAAAAATGCCAGATTTGCCCAGGAGAAATGTAATTTCAAGACAATCATTGCCTCAAAAGCACTTCTTGAAAAAATCAACTGTCCGGTAATCGAAGGCATGGTCCTGATCGAGGATATAATGAAAAGCGTGACCACAGGTGAAAAACTTTCGGCCGCTCTTAAAACCAAGCTTCCGGTTAACATGATATTGAACAGCATTCATAAGGGTGAGGTTGATGACAATGTGGCCATTTTATTCACAAGCGGGAGCGAAAAAGACCCTAAGGTGGTACAGCTGACACACAGGAATATCGGCTCCAACATTTTAAATTTCTGTGACTATGTGGGTATATATGAAACTGATATCCTTCTGGCAAACCTGGTCTTCTTCCATATATTTGGTTTGACTGTAAATCTCTGGGTTACATTCGTGAAAGGGATGACCATGGTCACCTACGCCAATCCGACTGAATTCCAGACCATCTCCAATATTGCCAGGGAGGAGAGACCTACCATTATGGTAGGTACACCCAGTTTTTTCTGGGGATACCTGCAAAAATCGGAACCCGGTGATTTTGAAAGTCTGCGTGTCATGGTTGCCGGAGCCGACAAATGTCCCGATGCTCTCAGGGAAGGGTATATGAAGAAGCATGGTGTTACCCTTCTTGAAGGGTATGGGGCCACTGAAACATCACCGGTTGTATCGGTCAATTCACATGAAAATAACAGGCCCGGAAGTATCGGAAAGGTGATTCCCAATGTCCGGGTTAGGATCGATCACCTGGAAAGCGGTAAAGAATGCAAAACCGGGGAGGTAGGAAAGATCATGGTAAAGGGTGATCTTATTATGAAAGGTTATCTGGGTGAGCCGGAGTTGACAGCCGAAGCTATTGTGGATGGCTGGTACAATACGGGTGACATGGGTTACCTGGATGAAGACGGGTACCTCTGGCACTCCGGCAGATTCAAGCGTTTTGTTAAAATAGGAGGTGAGATGGTATCACTGGTGAAGGTTGAAAATGTAATGGAAGAACACCTCCCCGAAGGTGTTTCATGTTGTATTGTAGAGATTCCCGATGATGTCAAAGGTGCCATGATCGTTGCTGCGATTACAAAGGATATCAATAAGATTGCCATTCTCCGAAAGATGGGAGAAGAGCTGCCAAACATAGCCCTTCCAAGGCAGTTCATAGTAATTGAGGAGCTTCCTATGATGAGTACGGGTAAGATTGATTTCCGCACCGTAACTGAACTGGTCATGGATCTGATGGATAACCCTGACGCAAACTGACCGGATTAATGTTAGATCTTGCCTGGGACCGGGAAAACATCAATTTCAGCATAGCGGTTCTGTGGGGTGTGGTGGGTTTTGCCAGTTATTATTTTCTTTCAAAAGCGGAAATTCCGGCCCGCCCCCTCAGTAACCGGCTTCGGTCTGATATCAGGGTGATCAGAGTCGTTATTCAAAGATTCTGGGGCCTTTTGTTCACAGGAATTATTTCTGCTCTCATTGTCCTGTCGGTTTTTAAAGGATCTCTGGCGGATTTCGGACTGGGATCTGGATTTGAGCAGTTGCCTCCATGGTGGTCTTACCTGATACTTCCATTGATCATTGTCTCCGGTTATTTCAGTTCGTCATCTCCCGGGAACCTGAAGCTTTATCCCCAGATAAGGATTGAAACCTGGACACCGTGTGTCATAATGATCAGCGCGGTTAGCTGGATACTTTTCCTGGTAGCCTATGAGTTCCTGTTCAGGGGATTTTTGCTGGGAGCATCATTGATGGTAATGGGACCCTGGTCGGCCACTGCTTTAAATGCTGCCCTGTATTCTTTTGCTCATTTTTATAAAGGTCCGGGAGAAACTTACGGCGCTATCCCCCTGGGTATTCTCCTTTGTTACCTGACCCTGGTTACAGGGAATATATGGAGCGCCGTCGTAATACACTCTGTAATGGCATTATCCAATGAATGGTTCTCCATAATGACCCATCCGGAAATGCAAATAAGGAAAGGCAAATAAAAGTCGGACGGTGAAGATATTTGTTTCGGGCAGTACAGGATTTATCGGAATCCAGCTGGTAAAGAGGCTGGCGGATACGGGCAATATTGTTCATGCCCTTTACCGGTCAGAAGCAAAAGCCGGTATGATCAGGATAAACGGGGTCAGGCTTTTCAAGGGTGATATCCTGGACGAAGCTACGCTGCTTCCGGCCATGGAAGGATGCGAACTGGCCTTTCATACCGCAGCGTTTGCAGGGGTATGGTCCAAAGATTCAGGTCTGGTCTACAGGCTCAACATTGACGGATCAATGAATGTGATCAGTGCGGCCGGCAAGGCGGGTATCAGGCGCGTGGTGGTAA
>CAZIAU010000115.1:0-7872 GCA_964536755.1 uncultured Bacteroides sp.
GGTCTGGCACGATTACGGGTTCCATCCCGACAAGGTAAGGTTCGAAGTAATGGCGGCCATACTCGACGGTACCGGGCCCGGGCGAAACGGGATGATTTACCATGTGGCACATACCAAGTGCGCCATTTATTCCGGATTAAGTTACCAGGCAGAAACGGCAGGCTTTCCTGTTGTCCCCGATGAATATTATACCCTTGAAATAACCCGGAAAAAACTTTGAACTTCTCCAACCAGGACTACTGAAGCCATTATGAAAGTGAACCGCCGGATATTGATCATTCCCTCCTGGTACCCACCCGATGGGGGCTACTTTTTCAAGGAACACAGCGAAGCCATTCAGGCTGCGGGATGGAAGACGGATGTGCTGGTGAACCGAGTGGTGGGCATAAGGAAATTGCTCCAGGCAGGGCTGTCAGCTCTTAAGGGATACAGGGCATCCGATGAGAACGGTCTCCGGGTTTTCAGGTCGGTTTACCTGAAAATACCCGGAAATGAAAAACTCAATATCGGCAGGTGGGCCCGGCGAACGGCCGGTATCTATCAGAAATACGAGAAACAAAATGGTAAGCCGGACCTGATACTGGCCCACAGTGTCACCTGGGCCGGATATGCCGCCTCGATAGTTAGGGAAAAGTCAGGGATACCTTACGTGATTGTGGAACACAGGAGTTTCTTCGTATGGAGTTCAGAGAATGCCCGTAACATGGTCAAGCATTACCATATTCCGTTTTTCGAAAAGGCATATTCCGGTTGCAGCAAACTTGTGCTGGTTTCGGAAAGCCTGCTAACCGGACTCAAAGCTCTGATGCCGTGGATAAAAGAGAAAACCACCGTGATCCCCAACATGATCAGGGAGGATATGTTCCTGCCGCCGGAGCAACCCCGTAAAACAGATCCTTTTACCTTCCTGTGGGCGGGAAGGCTGGAACATGTCAAGGGATTGGACATCTTGCTTGAAGCGGTGAAAATTCTTAAGGAAAAACCGGTGGGCGATTTCACTGTCAGGCTGGCGGGAAAGGGTTCCCTGAGATCACAGCTGGAGCAACAGGCTGAAAAGCTGGGAGTAAAAGAACGGGTTCAATTCCTTGGAAGGATCTCCAGGGAAGATATGCAGAGGGAGATGCAGGGGGCCAACTGTTTCGTGCTGCCAACCCGCTACGAAGCTTTCGGTGCTGTACTTATCGAGGCAATGGCCACCGGTTTGCCGGTGATAGCTACCCGGTCAGGAGGGCCCGATTCCATTGTGACGGAGAAGACGGGGCTGCTGATTGATACTGAGAACAGTGAACAGCTGGCCGGTGCCATGGGGAAAATGATCAGGGATCATCTCTCGTTCTCAGCTGATAAGATCAGGGCAGATGCACTGAAGCGGTACGGACAATCAGCCGTGATGGAACAATACAATCAACTCTTTCTCAGAACAATGGAGAAAGCTTAATAAATGATGCCGGTTTCGGCAGGAGTTTATGGATCTTTTTCTAAGTTTGTAAGTTTAGTTTCCCTGTTTTCAGGGTGCAATTAATGCAATGAGTACTCAAAGTGACGATATTATAATAAAAGGTATCCGGAACAGGGATAACGGGGCGTTCAAGTATATACAGGTGAAATTCCAGGATAGCATCCGTTTAATGGTACTGGAGATGGGAGGGAGACCGGAGGATGCCAAGGATGTTTTCAATGAAGGAATAATAGCGCTGATCCGACTGGTGGACCGGGATGATTTCAAACTCACATGTAAACTCGGAACCCTCTTATACGCCTTATGCAACAAGAAGTGGAAACAGCAGATTGAGAAGCAGACGTCTGCCCGGAATTACCATCTGAGAAAACCGGAAGCGGATGAAGAGCATGATTTCACTGAAGATGCTGACCAGGACCTCTATAAAAGAGTCTTCTGGGAAAATTTCGAAAAACTGGATTCCGTATGCAGGAAAATATTGAAAGGATATTACAAAGATATGTCCCCCAGGGAAATAGCAGAATTATTGGGATATAGTTATGGATATGTCAGGAAGAGAAAAAGCCTTTGCCAAAGCCATCTGATCAAAATGATCGAGGATCACCCGGAGTATATTATGATCATGAAGATCCGGAGCAAAGTTGCCGCGGAATAATTAAAACGAAACTGATGACTCGAAACTCAAATAATAGGATCAGGCTGGCCGATTATATTTTTGGTGATGTCGGGCCCGATGAGAGGAAGAGGATCGAAAAGGAGATTAGGGAAGATCCGAAGTTTTCGGAATTACATGATCTTAATGTGAAGGTGAAGGATTATCTGTCGGCAAAGATACAGCTTGAGGAGATGAGATCTGATCCCGGTCTGGACGAGGCAAACAGACTTGCCGGACTTGCTTTTAAAGATCAAACTGTTATGAAGGAGCCTGAAGGAATGAAGTCCGACGGCAGGCCGAAGCGGGGTAAAGGGCGCAGAATAATTTTCACTGCCGCTGTTGCTGCATCTGTTGCAGCCGTGGTACTTATAAGCTTATTAAGACCATTCACAGATCCTGAGCGTCTCTTTACGGCCTACTACGAACCCCTGGATGCCTCTGATTATACTCAGCGGGATGCAACCAGCGAACTTTATAACGATCTTTCAGAAGGGATCAACAGCTATACCGGTGGCAATTACAAAGAGGCCAGGCTGATCTTCGACAGGCTCGGATCAGTATATAAACACCAGCCTGAGGTTCAGTTTTTCAGCGGCCTGACTTACATGGGACTGGAGCAGTACCAGCATGCAAAGGTTACCCTTGAGGATTATATTGATAATTATTCCAGGTACCTTCCCGAAGCCATATGGTACCTGAGTCTCTGCTGCATAAAGACCGGTGATCTGAAAGAGGCTGAAGATCTGTTGATTCGCATGAATGCCTATGAAGGCATGTATGAAAAGGATGCTCAGGCCATATGGCGCAAACTGCACCGGATCAGGTAAACAGCGAGCAGGGTGACAAGAACAGTTAATCCTGTGATCCACATGAATTTCCACGGGCCGGACAGCGGAACCGGATCACCCGTGACCTGGAAGGATGCCCAGTAGTATGGATGTGTATAGGAAGGGGATGTGTTGAGGAGATAGTACTTTTTTGCCTCTGTAAGAGCCCTGCCCTTGCTTTTCCTCCATTTCAACCCACGGTAGAGCTCCACCATAATATCGGGTCCCCTGGGATCATCCACGGGCCAGAGTGTATGAACCACCGAACCTGCGCCAGCCAGAATGAAGCTCCTCGAAAGGCTGATGATCCCTTCCCCCGGTTCAAGCTGGCCACTTCCGGTTCTGCAACTGCTAAGGACCACCAAAGGTGATTGGAGGTTCATGCCATTGATCTCAAAATCGTACAAACGTCCCGCCAGGAGTGAGTCCTCTTCAGGATCCAGCAGGAAATAGGGTGATCCCCCGTTTAGCTCACCAGACCGGGCATGCATGGCCAGATGCAGGATCCTCTTTTCCCGGAGGAGTTTACTGGCCTCCTCTTTCGTAGCGTTGAACGGGATTGAGGATCCGCGCAGAAGCTTCTGTATTTCTCCCACCTCTGCCACGGCTCCTTTCAGGTACCATGGGCTGTTCTTATCGGAGGAAACATAACCGGGCAGCCAGGTAAGAATTTTCGGAAAACCTGACTCAGGTTTTCTACGTTGCGTGATTAACTGAGAATTGTACGCATAGGTGATATAATATTTGTCCATAAGATAGGGAAGTCCTGCATAGTCCCTTGCCATACCCGGTTCATACCTGTATAACAAAGCATCAAAGGGTAAATATGCCATCCCCTCATCGGGGACAATAACCAGTTTATTGCCCACGAAAAAGGGCTCAGCGGGTTTAATCAACTGCCGGTAGATCCCGAACAGGGCATTTTTCATCACTGCATATGACCGGTCATCCTCCTTGTACGGATCGAATTTATGAAGCGTCAACATCAGGTTTTCCATGTTCAGGTAGAATGAGCTGTCGATCGGGCATTGAACCACATGGCATTTATGCCGGGTGACAATAAATGTATAGAGCTGTTTCATCCGGCTGTTTTCGTTATCATCAATGAAATACTCAACGAGTGTCTCTTTTCTCTTCAGATTTTTCCGGACCTGTCCAATGGAAAGATCCCTGTTCTGTGATTCAATATGGCCCCTCCGGGGATTGGCTTCAGTAAGCATATCCTTCTGAACCTGATAAGTGTCGCTGATCTGGAAAAGCTTTTCCTTCCATGCGACGATCCTGGCTGAATCGGGATCCCTTTCCTGACTTTCAAGCTGGATCAGGTTTGAGTAGAGATCCCTTTTCGCCCTTAACTTCAGTATTGATGAGGCAAGGGTGTCATGAAGACTTTCCAAAAGGAGTCGCTCTTTGGCCTTCATCTCAAACAGGAGCTCATTAGATTTGCTCCCGGCCGACAAAAGATAAGCCCGCTCAATGAATTCTTTTTTCTCCGTCAGATCAGACATGCTGATATTCAACCTGATGCCTGCGGAATAGAGTTCTTTCTGATTTGAAAGGAGATAAAGCCGGCTCTCGCTGGAAAGGTAGGATTCCTGAAGCTGATGCAGCACCCCGATTGAGAGGCTGTTTGTTTCAAGGGCAAGCTGTAAAAGATCCAGTCTCCCGGCATCACCCGGTTGCTCATTGGCCAGTCCTTCGAGGGCCATGACTTTCGTGATATAACTCTTGAGAAGGGTAAGATCATGGAGAGAACTTCCTTCCGCAGGATTTGAACTGATCTCCTTCTGGTTGAAATTAACCGAAACAGAAATCAATGCCAGCTGTGAATATTCCAGGGATTTCAAAAACTCCGACCTCTCCAGATGATACCTGGCTATCTGTTCATAACAGGCAGCGGTCAGCGGATGCCTTATCCCGTAATTGGTGAGATAATTTTGCAGGGCCATCCGGTAATATTCATAACCTTTAACCGGTTCTCCCTGTTCCCCCAGGAACTGCCCGTAACGCAGATATATGTTGGCCAGCTGAAAATAGGCCGTATCTTTCTCAGATATCCATTGATAAATACTTTTCCGGTAATAGGTCTCTGACTGAACCGGTTTCTTCAGCCCCTGATACACCAGTGCCAGGTTAAAATAGACACTGCCCAGGTACTGATGTTTGTATTTTTCCTTGATCCTTTCACTTTCCTTCAGCATAACAAGAGCGTCATTCAACTCTCCCAGTTTGTAGTAGGCTATCCCTTTATTAAACCGGAGCCTGCTCAGCTGGCTGAAGTACTCTTCATTCCTGTCGGGAAGCGAATCCAGCAGCCTGTTGGCTTTATCGAAGTGTTCCAGTGCATTGGAGTGGTCTCCCTGCCAGTTCAGGAGAAGGGCAATGTTATTATATATATTGATGCGTACAGGGACGGAACCGGCCATCTCCCCTGAAATGTACCCCAGGGCAGTGCGGTAATTCAGCAGGGCATCTTCAAGCCTGCCGGTCTCGTAAAAGACAGTGCCCAGAGCATTATGCACCACAGCCATATGGAGATCCTGGAGCTGGTAGCCATCGTTCAGGATCCGGTTCAGGTAGTGCTCTGACAGGGCAAAATCACCCTTTCTCCGTGCAGAATCGTAAGCAAGGTAGAGCCGATGGGCCATTTCTACCGGTTCCTGGCCGGACCCGATTACAACTGCAGCCCAAAAGAGAAAGAGTGATAGCCCGTAACGTAACTTCAATACCAGCTGTTTACTGATTACGGTACAAATATATTCAAATTCGTTATCCCGGCTGTTTGGGATAAAAGCATATTTTGTACCATATTTCCTACGGCCTGGGCCATGGTCCCGATCCGGTTTCACCGCCCTGGTCATCGCCACCTTTGAGGTAGTCCATTTTTTTGTATTCAATTTTTTCTTCACTGAACCTGGATTCCAGTTCACGGCCTGTTGCATTTCTTGTTTTCATAATTCCTAATTTTTAGTTAAACTTTTGTTTAATCAGAAATGAAGGAATTTTGTTACCCGGCAGACCGGATTCCTCCGTTGCTATTCATCCTCTTCCAGCCTCCGGAGTATCTCCTTCCTGAACCTTAGTAGTTCGGGTGTTGTCCAGATATCGCCATACACGTATATCAGGATCTCCATGTCTGTCCGGGAAAGAAAGAGTATCTCCTCTTTCCCGTCTTGATTAATGTAAGTCTGCATATCCCTGCCTGAAAGTATTTTCTTATTCAGGTGTTTAATCAGGATCACTGATTATTTGTTACCCTGTTCGGGCCGGATTTCCACAGGTTAATGGCTGCAAGCACTATTTTTTTTCAGGGCAGCAATTTTTTATCCATTATCAGGGTAACAATTTCTTACCGATTCTGATTAAACGTAGAAACATTTAAAAGGCAGACGGTCTTTTTCCGTTGCCGGAGCTTGAATAATGAACGAGAATTCAGAAAAATCAAAGAGATACGTCTGGGTAACTTACAGGTGTGATTCATGCCACAGCCGGTTTGAAGGAATAGTACAGATGGATTCTGATATTGTACGCCTGAAGTGTTCTGTTTGTGGAGAACCTATCACTGTACAACTGTAGTTCACAATTACCTCTGCAAAGTGGTTTCTTCTGCCAGGTGATACGGTCCGGACCAAAGGAACGATTTGTTCTGCGCCTCCTTGCCTAATAAATTCGACAATAAAATTCCCGGAATAAAAAATTTTGTAAATTTGCTGACCCAAACGGTGGATGTAGCTCAGCTGGTTAGAGCGCTGGATTGTGGTTCCAGAAGTCGCCGGTTCGAATCCGGTCTTCCACCCACCTCCAAAGCCGCACGGTGAAAACTGTGTGGCTTTTTTTCTGCAGCGTTGGTTGTACACAACCATAAGCGAAGGAAAAAAGACACATGAATGCTGCGAAGCAGCATGCGGCTTTGGGGATTGGCCCCTCCTTCCCGGATCACGAGCCTCCGTGGAAGCGAGTAATCCGGTCTTCCACCTGAAAAGATATTCTAATAGAAAGTTACCCTATTTGGTAATTTTTACTAATTTTGTATTGAATGAGGATCGTTAAGGAAAAAACGCTCACTGATTACTGCAAGTCAGGCAGATACAAGCCGGCAGCAGAATCTTTAAAAGCATGGGTTTTTGAAGTAAAGTACTCAACGTGGGACAATGCAAATGAACTGAAATCGAAATACAGAAGTTCCAGTGTATTAAGTGTCAAAAGAGTAGTGTTTAATATCAAAGGCAATGATTACAGGCTAATTGTTGACATTGAATACAAACTGAAGATTGTTTTTATTGTGTGGTTCGGCACACATGCGGAATACGATAAAATAGATGCTAAAAGGGTAAGTTATGAATGCTAAGATATTAAAGACGGAACAGGAGTATAATGAGGCTTGCGAGAGGATCTATAGACTGATAAATAGCTCGGATAATACCATCGAATCTGGCAGCCCGGAAGGAGAAGAAATTGAGCTATTATCCTTGTTGGTTGAGAAATATGAGATGGAACATTATCAATTGGAAGCTCCAGATCCAATTGAGGCGATTCAATTCAGAATGGAACAAATGAACTTAAGGCAAACAGATATTGCTCCTCTATTTGGAGGAACAACCAGGATATCAGAGGTGTTGCATCGAAGAAGGCCTTTAACACTGAAGATGATCACCCTGTTAAACCGCTACCTTGGCATCCCGTTAGAGTCTTTAATTACCGGCAATAAAGAAATAAAACTGGAAGCTGATAAGAAGGAGGAACTCTTAAATATTTCATCCATACGGGAATACTTAAAAGGCAACAGGGCAGCAATGATCTAAGCCCTGAACCCCACTCTTATGTAACCGCTTTATTTGCCTTCTCTTTAGCCTTGTTGAGTTATATCTGAAAATCAAGCCAACATAGTACAGAATAATATATGTTATACAACATATAAAATACGGGTAACA
>CAZIAU010000116.1:0-1661 GCA_964536755.1 uncultured Bacteroides sp.
AAGATTTACCAGACGGAGGAGTTCGCTGATATGGAGAGTTCACCCTGTCCCGATTTTTCACTAATCAGGAGTGCCGATTATGCACAGCTTTCCCTGCAATACTCCAGGGGGTGTCCCTTCAACTGTGAATTTTGTGAAATCACAGCCCTGCTTGGACGAAAGGTACGATTGAAGTCCACCCACCAAATGATTGAGGAGCTTGAAGCCATCTACCTTACCGGTTTTCGTGGCAACCTCTTTTTGGTGGACGACAATTTCATCGGGAACCGGAAGCGGTTGAAGCAGGAGCTTCTTCCGTCCATGGCTGAATGGAACAGGAATCATAAATATCCTTATACCTTCACAACCGAAGCCTCCATAAACCTCTCCGACGATGTTGAACTGATGAGGGCCATGGCGGAGACAGGATTCGAAAAGGTATTTGTAGGTATCGAGTCCCCCGATGAAGTGTGTCTGAAAGAGTGTAATAAATATCTGAACAGGGGGCGTAATCTGCTGGAGAGTGTTGGGCAGATCCAGGCAGCAGGAATTGAGGTATCGGCTGGTTTTATAGTGGGATTTGACAGCGATACCACAGGGATTTTCCAGCGCCAGGTCGATTTTATCCAGCAAAGCGGGATCATTACTGCCATGGTGGGCCTTCTGAATGCTCCCAGCCGCACCAATCTTTACAAACGGCTCAAGAAGGAGGGGAGGATCCTGGGTACCGCCGAAGGTGACAATACCAATTACACCATGAATTTCATTCCAAAAATGAACAAGGAATTGCTGTTGGAGGGGTACCAGAAAATTTTAACCAGTATCTACTCAAGTAAAGCCTATTATCAACGGCTCAAGGGGTTTATGAAACACTTCAAACCAGGGGTGGTAAACAGGGGGCGCATCAATATTGAAAATTTCATGGCGCTTGTCCGGTCGATATTCATTCTGGGCATCATGGACAGAAACAGGATCTACTACTGGAAACTGATGCTCTGGAGCCTTTTCCGCAGGCCGGACATGTTCCCCATGGCTGTTACCTACAGCATTTACGGGTACCACTTCAGGAAAGTGTACCGGATCGATAAATAATATTTGCTTCTCCTAACCATATCCTGTCAATTTCCAGCCTGAAGCTTTCGTTCTTTTTACAGGAGATCAGGATCAATAGATTCCGGGATATCTAAGTTCCTTCAATTTGCTATCCCAATATAATATTCTTACCACCAAATACACCAGATATCGGGAATGGTCTTCGATCTCTGAGGAAACAAAATCAAAATGGCGGTCTTCTCCAGGACACGTCTGAAACCAGACCTGAAAACCAGACCCGAACAGGAGGATGATACCATCATGTACCGGGGGCTTAATCACCCATGCAGTCAGCATACAGTAAAAATTCAATGCTTGATGACAGGGATCAAACGTTATTCAGGAATTACTTCCAGAACTGCAACAGCAAACCAAATGCAGTAAACATTACTAGTTGATATCCGCCCTGGATCAGGAAACGGGCCCATTTCAACCTGCCGCTCTCGTTGGTCCACATGACCGCTCCTGCCAGGGTAGGGATCACAAACGCAGCCCATATCCAGAGTGATCTTTCCAGGCCACCGGCAATTTTAGTGTCGGCCAACAGATGTGCCAGAACCAGAACCTGGAATAGTGTCAGAACAAACTGC
>CAZIAU010000116.1:1671-7870 GCA_964536755.1 uncultured Bacteroides sp.
TTCATCTGCCGCACTGACCCCCACAATTTCCATCCATTTTTTCCCGAATAACGGTCCATACCAGATTACCCCGATCACCATAGACAATACCGCACCTGTGGCTACAGCCCAATAATTAACAGAAACTGTTTCCATATTTTCTGAAGTTTTTGATTATCACTATTACTAACAAACAATTCGATCGCTGGTTCACTTGTTTGCAGGGAAGGAAAAACTAAAACAGACATTAATCCGTAACATGGATCGCCCCAATTACCATTAGTGAATATTACAGGGTCGAAATACCAGGTGATAACGCCAAATATCATCTGGAGAAGAGCTTAAAGATCAGCTCAAATATATCCGGTGCAACGAAAAAAAGTCATTACCCTGTTAAAGATTCGCGGTCAGATCCTTTTGCCGGACTGTAAATGGTGGCCATCACGGCCGATGGGTAGTACATAACTGTATCTTCAATGATATCATGCACGTGATTTTCCGTAAAAGAGTTTAAATTTGACGCTCATGAAACCCGTTTCACATAAACTGTACATCGGCACAATGGCCGCTATCGTTGTGGCTATTACAGTCTGGTTAGGGCTCAGGGGCTCCTCCTATTACGCCACCTCTCTGGAGGAACGTTTCTACCATAGCGATTACAGCCTGCTGAAGCCCAATGGGATGCTGGGACATGGAATAGGGATCATGGGATCGCTGATGATGATCACCGGGGTTGCCATCTACATGCTCCGGAAACGGTGGCGGGTGATGGCCCGGTGGGGACAGATCCGGTACTGGCTGGAGTTTCACATCTTCCTGTGCGTACTGGGTCCCATCCTGGTGTTGTTCCATACCTCATTTAAAATAGGGGGATTGGTGGCTGTAAGTTTCTGGAGCATGGTATTAGTTGTGTCCAGCGGGGTAGCCGGAAGGTTCATATATATCCGTATCCCCAGGACCATAGAAGGTCGTGTCATGAGCCTGGGGGAGATCCGGAACATGAAACAGGACCTGAACGAGGCACTGGCGTCCACAAAAGGGCTGGACCGGGAAAGCCGGGCAGAGATCATTGATACCACCGAGAATCGCTTCCGGAACCGTTCGGGGATCCGTCTGACCCGCAGAGCCCTGAAGAGAAACCAGGTCTCCCGTTCGGACCGGTCCAGGGTTATGAGGCTGGTGAGGAGGGAGATCTCTCTTAACCGGAGGATCGACAGGCTCCATCTCATGCAGAACCTGTTCAGGTACTGGCATGTAGCCCACCTTCCATTCGCGATGATCATGCTGGTGATCATGCTGATCCATGTGGGTACCTCCATTGTTTTCGGGTACACCTGGATCTTCTGATAATAAAGGAGCCCTTACTACCGTAATATCCCGGCAGTCTTATTATATCCGGCTATTTATACAAATTATAAATAGATAGATTTACTCCGGAAGAAGACAACATTCAGAATGCAACAGGAGTACATATCTTAAATGTTCGTTAATTTTATCGATCACCATCCCGACTTACCGGACAAGCACGAACATGGAACTGGTCACTGAAAAGGTCGTTATATACGGATCCGTGGCACTGTTGTGCCTGGTGGTCGTGGGCATCTACCTGCTCAAACTGAGAAGGACCTCAAGGAAGACAGCCAGAAAAATTGAGGAAGCCAGGGCAGCGGGCACCCATGAACCGGTGTCGCTTCACCCGGTGGTAGATCCCAACAACTGTATTGCCACCGGCGCCTGTATCTCTGCCTGCCCGGAAAAAGACATCCTGGGGATCCTGAATGGCATAGCCACCCCTGTCAACGCCTCACATTGTATCGGGCATGGTGCCTGTTTCCATGCCTGCCCTACCCATGCCATCTCACTCTACATCGGAACCGAAAAACGGGGGGTTGAACTGCCACATATGAGCGAGCATTTCGAAAGTAACGTTCCGGGGATCTCCATCGCGGGAGAGCTGGGAGGTATGGGGCTTATACGGAACGCTGTGGAGCAGGGACGGCAGGCAGTGGAACACATCGCCTCGGTACTCGACCATTCGCATAAAGCCGAATACGACCTGCTCATCGTGGGGGCCGGTCCTGCGGGTATTTCCGGCTCGCTGACGGCCAGGAAGCTCGGGATGAAATTCATCACCCTGGAACAGGATTCTCTGGGAGGGGCAGTCTTCACCTTTCCACGCACCAAGGTGGTGATGACTTCCCCTATGGAGCTTCCTTTGCACGGAAGAGTGAAGATGCTCGAGACCAGCAAGGTACAGTTGCTGGACCTCTGGATCAGCGTGCTCAACAAACACGATATCAACATAAAAGAAAATACAAAAGCGGAGCGGATATATCCCGAAGCAAATTTTTTCCGCATCTCCACTTCATCCGGCGGAGAATACACGGCCAAACACATATTGCTGGCCATCGGGCGAAGGGGGACCCCCCGGAAGCTGAACATCCCTGGGGAAGAATCCCAGAAAGTAGCTTATCGTATGCTGGAACCGGAATTGATCAAAGGAGAGCACATCATGGTAGTGGGCGGCGGTGATTCGGCAGTGGAGGCAGCCCTGCAGCTCTGCACCGGGAATACCGTCACCCTTTCATACCGGAAGGATGCCTTCAGCCGGATAAAACCCGGGAATAGTAAGAAGATCAGGGAAGCAATGGATCTGGGAAATCTGGATGTGCAATTCAACACAAACCTGGCGAAGATCGGAGATGACGAAGTGATCCTGGTCAACGGGGGAAGCGGTGAACAGAGGATCAGGAACGACCGGGTATATATTTTTGCAGGCGGTGAACTGCCTACCCAGTTCCTGAATAAGATCGGTATAAAGATCACGAAGAAATTCGGAGAAGCAGTCCTGAAACATGATTAAAACTGCGGACTTTAAACAGAGGACCATTCTGAACCAATGGAATAACAGGGCCCGGGCACTCTCCCCAGCGGTTATGCTTTTCCTCCTGTTCATGGCCTGTCCGGTTTTTGCCCAACTCTCCCCGGGTGATCTTGCGGAGGCCCATAAGCATCTTGAGGGGGTGTCCAACTGCACCAGGTGCCATGTATTGAGGCAGAAGGTATCCAACGAGAAATGCCTCGTCTGCCATACGGATATTGATTCCAGGATCAAAGCCGGCAGGGGGTATCACGCCTCCTCCGAAGTAAAAGGCAATGAATGTGCTTCCTGCCATAACGATCACCACGGACGGAAATTCGAGATGATCCGGTTTGACGAGGATAACTTCGACCACGGGCTTACAGGGTACGGCTTACAGGGGCGGCATCGCCAGATCGATTGCAATCAGTGTCATAAAAGGGAGTTCATCCCGGACAAAGAACTGAAGGAGAGGCCCGGCACCTATCTGGGGCTTGACCAGGAATGCGTTTCGTGCCACACCGATTACCACCAGGGAACACTTGGGGTGAAATGTGTATCCTGCCACGATTTCAGCCATTTCCGTCCCGCTCCGGGCTTCAATCACAACCAGAGCGACTTCCTGCTTAAAGGACAGCACCGGCAGTTAGATTGCAGCAAATGCCATAAAACAGTATCCCGCAACGGGAAAGAATTCCAGGTATTTAGGGAACTGGACCACGGCAGCTGTACTGACTGCCACCTGGATGTACATAAGAACCGGTTCGGACAGAACTGCACCAAATGCCATACGGAAGTATCGTTCAACCAGATCCGCAACACCAGCGATTTCAGCCACGCGGCCACCGGGTTCGCACTGAAGGGGAAACACAAATCGGTCACCTGTACTTCCTGCCACAAGAACGGGTACACCGAGGAACTGAAGCATGACCGGTGCACCGATTGCCACAAGGACTACCACATGAAGCAGTTCCTTTCAGGAACCCGTGTGACCGATTGCTTACAATGTCATACCGAAAATGGATTCTCACCCGCTATTTTTACCATTGAGAGCCATAAACAGTCGGACTTTCCGCTCAGCGGGGCCCATCTGGCCGTACCGTGCTTTGAATGCCACCTGAAGTCCGAACAGTGGGAATTCCGGCAAATTGGGGTCAACTGCAACGATTGCCACGAGGACATCCATGCGCAATACCTGGACAAAAAATATTACCCCGAACAGAACTGTAAAACCTGCCATATGGAATCCCGTTGGAACGAGATCAGTTTCGACCATTCCAGCACCGGTTATTTGCTGGAAGGGGTACACGCAAAGCAGTCCTGCCATACCTGTCATTTCAAACCGGACGAACAGGGACGGTTGGTGCAAAGATTCTCACAACTCACTGCTGCCTGCCTGGAATGCCACAGGGAGGTCCACCACGAACAGTTCGGCAGAGAACCCGCCCTCTGCCTGAAATGCCACGACTACTTCGACTGGGAGGCAGGACTGTTCAACCACAACCAGACGGCTTTCCCGCTGGACGGGAAGCATAAAGAGGTAACCTGTTCCAAATGCCACCCAAAGGTTATCCAGGATGGACAGGTCTTTATAAAATATAAATCCATATCGGCCCTATGCGAATCCTGTCACTGATACCAACTCTGCCCGCCTTACTGGTGCTGGTCCTGTCTGTGCGGCAGGACTCACCCCACGGTGACGGCCTCAACATAAGCTGTGTCAAGTGCCACAGCCCCAAAGGCTGGAAGGTCGATCCGGAGGTATATTCCTTCAACCACAACACCACGGCCCTGCCACTTACGGGCCAACACACAAAAGTGGATTGCAAACTGTGCCACCCCACCCTGGTCTTTTCCGAAGCACCCAATGAATGTGCTCTCTGTCATACCGACATGCACGAGCAGACCGTGGGCAATGATTGTGCCAGGTGCCATACCCCTAATTCATGGATCGTCACCAATATTACAGACATCCATCGCCAGGGAAGGTTCCCGCTCCTGGGGCCACACTACATGGCCGGGTGTGCCGCCTGCCATCCGACCGCTTCGTCACTGCGCTTTGAGCCACTCGGAGTTGAGTGTTCCGACTGTCACATGGCCGATTACCAGGCTGCCAGGGATCCCGACCATGTAGCGGGTAACTTGAGCATGGAATGCACCGAATGCCATTCCATGACCGCCTTTAGCTGGGGAGGAGGGGGATTCAGCCACCTGTTCTTCCCTCTCTCCGGAGGTCACGATATCCAGGACTGCAGCCGGTGCCATACAGCCGGTGATTTCACAAACGCACCAACCGACTGCTTTACCTGTCACCAGGAGGATTACAACAACACCACCAACCCAGGTCATATGGGCGCCTCAATCTCCACCGACTGCATGGAGTGTCATACGACCATGTCCGGCTGGAAACCGGCCAAATTCACCATCCACGATGCCCAGTTCTTCCCGATTTATTCGGGCTCGCACAAGGGGGAATGGAACAGATGTACACAGTGCCACGAAGACCTGAACAATTATGCAAATTTCACCTGTCTCACCTGTCACGAGCACAACAAGTCGAGGATGGATTCTGAACATCACGAGGAAGGTGGATACCAGTACAACAGCATAGCCTGCCTGGAATGCCATCCAAGGGGGGTGGGAGGTGACTAAGATATGAAACGTTTACTCTGCATACAACTCTTATTGATCCTGGCCGGAACAGTGCTTCACTGCCAGGAAAGCCCGGAAGGGAAAGTCACCTACCTTACCTCCCAGCATGTGTATGTGCGGTTCATCGCCACGAAGGGCCTTGCCGATGGCGATACACTCCTGGTAAGAGGTGCACCCGCACTGGTAATTATAAACCATTCGTCCACCTCATGTGTGTGCGAACCTCTGGGCGGGATGAATTATCCGGTGGGAACCGTGGTCACCGGTCATACTGCATCGGAGAGGGCCGGGGTCCCTGCAGTGCCTGAAAGTGTGGAAAAGGAAGAAGCGAATGCAGCGTCTTCCGGAGGAATAACCGCGGTAACAGGTGAGGGGGACGGTGCCGAGGTAACAGTTGTGGGGGAAGGAAAGGATATCCCGCCAGGGAAGGAAAGGAAGTCCACGGATAAACAACAGGAAATTCATGGGCGCCTGTCCATTGCATCCTATACAAACCTTGCCAACCAGTATTCGGAGGGCAGGCAACGGATGCGATACACCCTTTCCTTTTCTGCCGATCATGCTGGTAACTCGAATCTGTCCCTGGAAACCTATGTCACCTTTGCCCATTCCAACTATAATTGGGAGGAAATAAAGAAGAATATATTAAAAGGCCTGAAGATTTATAACCTGTCGGCCCGCTACGATTTTACCGAAAGAACATCGCTG
>CAZIAU010000117.1:0-7847 GCA_964536755.1 uncultured Bacteroides sp.
ATGGTAGTATATCTTTTTAAAGATGGTTAAACAACTGGGCAAAAATATTTTTCCCAACTTCTTTTTGCAACACAATTTGTTGTAACAATTGTTAAAAAAGATTAAAATATACACAATTACTGCTTAATTTACTTTTAACCGGTTTAATGAAGAACTGTTTCCACAGATTGATTTGATGAATTTTATAATGGATTTCTCTTATCTTAGATATATGATCGCTTAACAGAATTAAACTTATGTCGCGCATTTCATCACATCAATCGGGAATAACAAACCAGGAACTGCAGGAAGCCATTCCTGATAGTCTCCTGTCAAAAAGCGTGCATCTTCACTGGATTGATAAATCATCCTCCGGAGGGGACGAATATCTTCTAACTGCAAAAATTGAAATCGACGGGGAGATGCTCCTGCTCCGGAGCAGGACCAGCGACAGGATCCTGATTGACAACTGGGACAAAGATGAACCCACCTTTCACACCAATGCACGACTGTTATGCCTGGAACGAATACTGACAGACCCGGCAAACGAGGATATTCTACTTTCCCTTTGAGGTTCCGATTAGAACATTTCCATCATAAAACTTTCATTATAACTAAACTAAAGGTAGGTTTAACAGATATTTCAATTAATCACGTCTTAAAAACATGAGAAACCTTATCTCTGCAATCTCCATCCTTGCCTTATGCCTAAATCTTTCCGCGGGAAATATCTTCAGTGTTAGGGGAGGGAAGACCTTCCTGAACGATAAGGAGATCCTTGTCAAAGGGCTGAGATGCTCAAATTCACTTTTGAGTGATGAAACTACTGATGCACTGATCAACCACCTGGATCTTTACAGGTCATACGGGGTAAACACCATTTCAGTATTCTTTATGGGATCGCGTTTCGGGGATATAAAAGGTTATCGTGAAGATGCAAGCCTGAACCCGGTTTACCGGGAGCGGATGGCAAGAATCATAAGGGCTTGTGACCGGCGTGATATGTTAGTACTGGTGGGTTGCCTATACTGGGGAGGCTCGAATGCGAAATGGGAAAGCTGGGAACAGAAAGATGCAGAAAATGCCGTTGCCAACACCGTGAAATGGCTTTCGAAAAATGATTTCAGGAATGTTTTTATTGATCCCGACAACGAAGGAATGGCGCACAGGGGTGCCGGTTTTGATATTACAGGAATGATCGCAGCCGGCAAAAAAACTGATCCTTCGATCATGATTGGCTTCAACGCAAAAGGTACCCCCCCTCTAAATTCCGATATTGCCCTTCATTTCAGCGATAAATTACCCGGCATGCCATATATTCAGAGTGAAGGTACCATGACAGACTACTGGGGGAGTTACAGCAAGGAGGAAGGCTTGTATGAGTATATCAATGTGGGTGTATATACCGAAGGTAAAAAAGCTGAACAGATAAAAGATACCAAATTGCACCTGGACAGGGGTGACGGATATATATTTGCCTCCACCTGGCTCCAGAACGTTCCGCCAAATTACCGTTTGGGAGGTGACGGATCACACTGCGATCCGGGCATTAAATGGTGGCTTGATTTTATAGGTGAGCATTACCCGGGGGACGGATTTGACCTTATCAGGGAAAGAGTAGTGTCCGAACTGTTAAAATCAGCTGTTGATGATGACAGGGTAGAAACTATCATAAACAGGATGAATGAAGACGGAAGTTTTCAGGACATCAATTATGAAGATCTCAGCAGAACTGCGGGCTTTCCCCAACGAGAACATACCTACAATCTGGTATACCTTGCCAGGGCCTATAAAATCAAAACATCAGTGTATTACGGAAGCGAGGGCCTGAAAGAGGTAATTATACGGGGACTTAAATATTGGGTCGATAATGATTTTTTCGGTGATAACTGGCATAATAATCAAATCTCCACACCTACAAATCTGGTTAACCTGATGCTGTTGACAGGTGAGGAATTACCCGGGGATCTGGTTGACAAAGCCCAGCCTATTATCGGCAGGGCAAACATGAATGCCTCAGGGGCAAGGCCAAGTGGGGACAGGATAGTGATCGCCGGTATCCTGGCAAAGAATCTGTTGTTTAAAGGTGACAAAGAGGAATTTGAGAAAATAATAGAACTTATACAGGGTGAGATGAAGTTCAGTACCGGGAAAAGAGGAATGCAACATGACTATAGCTTTCATCACAGGACTGACAGGGTGAATAATACAACTTCTTACGGGTATGGTAAATATGCAAATGCTTATGGGGAGTGGTCATATTATGTGGCAAATACAAAATATGCGTTCCCCACTGAAAAGATAAACCTCCTGGTGGATTATTACCTGGATGGAATTTATAAGCAGATGGTGTACGGGATATATACTGACATCAGCGTTAAGAACAGGAGTATTTCTCAGAAGTCACGCGTTGAACCTCATAGTGTAACTGAAATAGAAAGACTTTTAATAAGTACAGACTACAGGAAGGATGAGCTTGAGGAGATTATAAGACTGAGAAAAGGGGAAGCGGACCCTTCATCGTCGTTCTGTAAGTTCTTCTGGCAAACGGAGCATTTTGTTTGTCAAAGACCCAATTATTACACCACTGTAAGGATGTTCTCCACCAGGAACAGGAATATGGAAAAACCTTATAACGGACCCGGCAAAACTACCCATCACCGGGCCGATGGCACCAATTATTTGATGCTCAGGGGTGATGAATATCATAATATCTGGCCCGTATATGACTGGCAGAAAATATCGGGAACGACCATTATGCAGAAACCTGAATTGTACGGTCCGGAGGATATTCAGAAGGAGGGTCTTACTGACTTTGTGGGCGCTGTTACAGATGGTCTTTACGGAGCTGTGGCATTTGACTTTAAGAGTCCGCACGATATGACCGAAGCCAAAAAATCGTGGTTCTTCTTCGATGATGAGTATGTGTGCCTGGGGACAGGCATTAATTCTGAGCCGGACCTGCCGGTTGTAACCACCATTAACCAGGTGTTGATGAGAAGCGATGTATCAGTAATGCAGGAAGATAAAGTAGAGAAACTCCCTCATGGCAATCGCCAGATGGATAAGGTCAAGTGGGTGTACCAGGATAAAATCGGGTATATTTTTCCTGAACCCACAACAATCAATCTTTCCAACCGGGTTGAGCAGGGGCGCTGGTCGGACATAACCGATCAAAAGAATATTTCTGAGGAGATTGTCAGCGAGGAAGTATTTACGTTGTGGTTTGATCATGGAAACCGGCCGGAGAATGCTGCCTATCAGTCTCTAGTTGTACCCGATGTTAGTGAAATGGAATTAAGGCAAACCAGTAGTAACAATCGTAATATTGATATTATTTCAAACAGATCAGAAGTTCAGGCTGTAAAGCACATTGGACTCGGGATATATCAGCTGGCATTTTATAAAGCAGGGGAGGTGGAGATCTCAAGCGGGTGCATGTTCAGCATGGAGTGCCAGGGTATGGCAATGCTAAAAATGCAGGGGAACAGAATAAAAGAATTAACTCTTTCCGATCCTTCCAGAAAACTGGGCAGGATTATGGTTACCGTTCCGGGTATTTACAATAATAGAGGGGATAACTTTGTAACATACCCTCAAAAAGGAGAAAACATTACAGTGATCATAGCTGACCTGCCCGAGGGTGTATATTGCGGAAAAAGTACTACTATACAGTTAGATTAGCAGTTTGATTTTTTTGTTCGTTTTAATCCTACGTAATCATTCCGGCGCCACCGTATATTCATTCAACAATTCACCATCGGGGTTGTAATGGCGGAAAACCAGCCTGGCTCCTCCGGGATCCTGCTCAACAGATCCTTCCAGAAAACCACCCACCACATTCAGATATATGTGCTCGGGAAGTTTATTCTCCTGTTTCCATCCACCTGCATGATCGTTTCCCGCGGGGCCACAGCTAAATTCCAGCAATCCTGTTTCCAGGTCTTTTGAAATATATTGCCAGTGCCGGTCACCACATACTGTCACCAGATTCTTCTGCTCGCTGAGATATTGCCTGACCAGGTCACCTTCATGCTTGAATCCGACATTGGCATGATTGTCATTTTTATTTCCCCTGTCGGGACCGACTATGGGAGTCGGGCTTATCAATACTTTGTATGTTGCATCTGAATTCTCAATGGTGGATTTGAGCCAGGCTATCTGTTCTTTTCCCCAGATTGTCTTCTCCGGCCCGTCGGGCATGATGTTAGGACTCCGGAAATCCCTTCCTTCCATGAGCCAGATCTGGAGGTCCTTTCCCCACCGGATAGTACGGTACGTTTTATCACCCATGGGGACTTCGTCAAGAAAGATCTGCGTCCCTTCCTCGTATGTAAAATCACCCATGAATTTAGTGACCATTCCCGGGTAGCAGTCATTCATCCAGGTGTCGTGATCATCCTTAATGAAGTAACTGGCAACCTGCCTGTGGAATTCAATATTATTGGGATAGCTGTACATCCTGTCCCAGTGCCACCTGGCCATATCTGCAGTCTTAGCCATACCGTCATAATATATGATATCCCCCGTATGGACAAAGAAGTCGGGATGGAGCTTTAATGAACTTTTGTAAAATTTATAACCCGTATCACTGTCAACATCCGGATAGGAGGTTCCGGTGGTAACAATAAAATTGACCGGTGCAGCAACATCTTTCGCAGGTGCTGTGCTAAAGTTGCCTTCAATAACAGCGCTCACCTTTTTTCCGGAAGGGCTCGCCTCGATCAACAGATCATATGCTGATTCGGGGAGTAAACCATCCAGGAAAAACTGGTGGGTAAAACTTTTCTCAGGATCAACGGCGAACCAGCCTGTTTCTTCCCACTCTTCCTGGTCAGAAGCCCTGTACTTTAAATTTACCATTCCTTCGCTGCCGGGTGTGGCTCCCTGAACGTTATTTATGTTGTAACCGTTCGGGTATGTAACAACCGGTTCAAGATCAGGCCTGCCCGAGCGTTCTTTTAACTCTCCGGTTTCCGGATCTTTATATTTTATATCCGGCATCGGGGCATCGTTACCAACGCGTTCGGGATTTTCGGTAAGGCGAACCCATACAATCGCTTCATTTTGAGTGACTTCTCCAATTTTTATTCCGGTGGCAAAATAGGGTCCTTTTGGATTATTCTGGCTGCAGGAGGCCAGAATGACAACAATTACAAAAAAGAGATGATATCTCAAATAGTTACTTTTCATGACTCTTTAAATTTATAATGTAGTTAGAGCTGTTCTATTCTTTATCTTGCTTACTATCCCAACCATACTGGTATGGAATTTCTCATTAGTTAGGTTAAATATTTCAGATAATTAGAAATAACCAGGATTTTGCTCCATCACTGCTCCGGTATTGGCATCAATTACACCCTGGGGGATCGGGAATAGATCATTGTACTCAAAGATATCGATACCAAATCCTTCAATCCTTGGATTATATTTCACCGCCCATTCCACAAACAAGCCATTCCGGTTAAGATGATATTTACGGTGCTCTTCGGTAACCAGTTCCCTTGACCTTTCTTTAAGGATGAATTCAATATCCACATCAGCACCTGTGATTAGTGAAGCATTGGACCTGGACCTTATTTCATTAAGGTAAATGGCTGCTTCATCATTCTTTCCGGCTTTGTGCAGGGCTTCTGCCAGGATCAGGTATGTATTCGCCAGCCTTAGGTACATTTCCGACTCCCAAGAGATAGCTTCATCTGCATTTGCAAATATCTCGGGATCAACGTATTCCCATTTACGTACCCAGGGCCAGTACCAGTTGTCCTCCAGGTCCTTATCCTGGCTGTACTCCATCCTGGTCCATTCGACGGTGTCCAGAATGCTTGGATTACCTGGATGCGGGTACAGGTAATACTTCTTTACCGCATACTCAGAAAACCGGTCGTCGAATGGCTCATACCAGTTAAACGCTGAATCAGAGATGGAAGCCCTGCTGCGCCCTCTTCCACCATTATAATAGTACAGGGTATCGGCATCCAGTTTTTTCAGTACACTTCCTTTGGAAGCATATAATTGCCACATACTCTTTAATCCGCTGTCACGGGATCCGAGAATCGATTCATGCGCATTGTTGAATGTCCAGAGCACTTCCTTGTTGCCATCCTCGCGACTGTCATTGTAAAAAAGGTCCGTGAATGGAGTTCCGGGCTCAGATGACCGTTTCCCGAAGCGCTGAGTCATTAGATTATAGTCTCCACTTTCGATCACTCTTTTTGCCTCAGTTTCTGCTTTGGCATAATCTTCCTGCAGGAGATAGAGCTCGGCCAGGTAGTGGCAGGCTACCGCGGCGTTGGGAAAACCGGTTTCTTCCACCATGGACATATGGTCACGGGCATAAATCCAGTCCTCTTCCATAAGTTTGTGAATTTCTGACACCGGGGTTCTTTCCCAGTCATCGCGGTAATTTAAACCATTGACCTCAACCTGATTCAGCGGGACTGCCCCCCATGAATTGGTTAAATGACGGTAAGCCCATGCCCTTATAAGCCTGGCAGTTCCTACAATATAGCCCTTATTCCTGGCAGCTCCTTCTTCGCTTCCTCCCTGCCAGTCAATATCGCCCTCTGCCCTGTTGATGATCATGTTGGCAGTGTTTATTACCTGGTAGAGCCAGGAGAATGCATCTTCCAGGACGCGCATTTCCGGATTCATCAGCATGTAATCGTTAAATGCCACGTGCACACCTCCTGTATTATTGCCAAAGGCGTTATCTGTACCGATTTTCCAGTTAGCAGAATGACATTCAGTATCATTAGTGGTTTCAAGCCTTACCCGGTCCATAAGTCCGTAAATGGCGTTGGTAAATCCCTCGTAAGTAGTAAATAGATTTTCTGCAAAAATATCATCTTTTGGATTCTCCCTCAGAAACTCATCTTCGTCGCATGAAACAAGGAGAATAAGAATTCCGGTTAAAAACAGTATCTTTTTCATGGTTTTTGATTTTACGAATTAGAAGCTAAGTTTCAGGCCCAGTAAAAACTGGCGGGTCTGGGGCACGTGTAACTGATCATCAAACTCAGGATCCAGACCCTCCCACTCTGTAAAGGTGTGCAGGTTCTTAATATTTGCATAAACCTCAAGATGTTGAATTTCAATCCCCAATGCAGTAAGTGCTCTATTGGAAAGGCTGTAGCTCAGGTTTATATCCTGTATCCTCAGGAAGCTGGCATTCCTGAAGAAGTTAACGCCAAGATAGTTCACATCCTCCGCAGATGTAGCACTCCTTGGATATTCGTTGCTTCTGTTCTCAGGAGTCCAGTACGGTACCGGGTACCTGTTTCTCCTTAAATCACTATCGCCTGTCTTGAGTAATTCGTTTGGCTTTTCTATACCCACTACAGAGTAGAGGAAGAAACTGAATTTAAATGCTTTATAGGTAAAAGTATTCATCATACCGGCAGTAAACTTTGGAATTCTCGAGCCCTGTATGATTCTGTCATCTGCGCTGATCACTGAATCTCCATTCGCATCCAGGACCCGAATATCCCCGGCCCTGACATTGCCCTGGGGAGTACCTGTGCTATCGGTCTGCCAGATACCGCCAAAAGCATAATCAAAGTAAACTTTTATGGGCTCACCGATGAACCACTTGTTGTCCACATCATCAATATATTCTCCCTCCTCTCCGGTAAGGCCCACATGGATAATCTTATTCTTATGGTGGGAAATATTAAAATCAGTTTTCCATGTAAATCCTCCCCGGGCAACATTGACTGATGTCAGCTGCATTTCAATCCCCCTGTTCTGGGTTGCGCCTATGTTCTGGGTAATTTCGGTTGCCCCGTTAATGTCTGAGATTGATTTGTCGAGTAAAAGATCGGTTGTTTGCGACTGGTACATATCCACCAGACCCCTAAGCCGGTTAT
>CAZIAU010000118.1:0-536 GCA_964536755.1 uncultured Bacteroides sp.
TGCGGAAGTCCTGTCAAGTTCACACCGGAAGAAGGGAATCATAAATGAACCCATTTTAAGAGCCTGATCACCATTGAGCCTACTTCCCTCCTGGAGCGTATCTGTTTGCGCGGCACCTCCAATTGTAATCCATAATATTCCGGATACCAGCAGGATTAATTTCAATTGTTTAACAGAGAGGCTCATTTTTATTTATTTCAATGCGACTTAATTGAATTAATATCCCGGATTCTGCCTGAATTCTGGTGCTTTCTGAATATCAGCCTTGCTCAGGGGTAGAAAATAGTGTTTCAATTGATAGGTCCTTCGATACAACACATTATTGACTACGTATGGTCTTCTTTCGTAAACGTATCCTGTCGGATAATTCATTGTATCGTTGGTTCTGGTTATATAAATGATGGTCGGGGTATTTTGATACTCCTCCGATTCAATGATCCTCCATCTTCTCACATCAGTGTACCTGTTTATGAATTCGAAGCATAACTCAACTGCTCTTTCATGGGAAAGTTCAATTGACTGATCTTCGGAAAGCA
>CAZIAU010000118.1:546-7155 GCA_964536755.1 uncultured Bacteroides sp.
ATCCTTTCATGTAGAGTCTCCTTGCTACCAGTATACCTGACATCAACATCCGGCATGCCCACACGATTCCGAATGACATTCACTGCTTCAAGCGCTGTCATATCTGCACCCGGAGAACTTCCCTGCGGACCGTATGCCTGGTTGGCGGCTTCTGCATAGTTGAGATACAATTCTGCCATTCGCATGATGATCCATGTCCATGGTCCCCTGATATTATACAGGACTTCGGATTCTCCCAGCCAGTATTTCCTTGTATAATAGCCGGATTTATTATCCTGGAAGGGTGAATTTTTATCAAAGTCATCATTAAAAAATCCGGGTTTGATGGACTCTCTTGAGAAATTCCAGGTAGTATCGGTTCCCCCGGCTCCATACCCCGGTTTTAAACTGCCATGGTAAATCACATCATATCGAAACCGGGGATCCCTGTTGATATAAGGATTCTGATCATTATAAAAACCTTCGGACCTGGCATCTTCGATAGGGAGAGCCCTTATAATGTTTCCATTTCCATCGGTTTCAACTGCCTCGAATTTGTCAACCATATCCTGTGTTACATCTACCCCGCGATTTTTATCGTAAATAGGACCAACCAGTATTCCCGGGAAGAACATGGCGGTGAGTTCGCGATGATTGATGTTATAACCGGAAGATCTTACAATATTCGATATGTTGTGCAAATATTCCCTGGTTGCCCATTCTCCCCTGAATATCTTTTTGTAATTCACGCTATCCCCGGGAAGTAACTCATATCCATTATTCTCAGCGAATTCAATAGCTTCCCAGCAGGCCTCCGCTGCCCTTTCCCAACGTTCCTGTTCATTATATTCTACCTGGTAACCCATGTTTTCATCTGCAAAATAGCTTAATGGAGATGCGTCAAAAAGAAGGGTCCTTCCCTTCAGACCTTTTGCCGCTGCCGAAGTATACCTCCCATAATCTTCAGTTGCAAATGGATCACTTCCTGGAATTTCCCAGCTGGCAGGAAGATACTTAGCAGCTGAATCGAGGTCCGAAACAATGTTGTTTACTGTTTCATGATAGGACAGCCTGGTATAGTCAGGATTATCGTCAGAATCAATCGGCTCCTTAAAATAAGGCATACCTCCATGGATGGCCAGCAAATACCAGTAGGAGAATGCCCTACCGTAATAAGCCTGTCCAATGATCTCATGGATCTGTTTGTCTGAAGCATCTGTAATGTAATGGGCGTTTAGGATCACAACTGAAGCTGCTCGAATGGCATCCCATGTGGAGACCCAGAATGGCCACCTGTTGTGATCCAGTCTTACTGGTTCGCAGAACCGCTCATTAAATTGATCCACATCGAACCACCAATCCTCACCCATTCTTGGAGCCCCATCCCTGCTACCTGGGTGAATATACTCATCGCAGGCTGCCATCGGGTACATCGACCACCAGCCGACATGCGCAAAGTTCTGGTCGGGTGAGTGTGCGAATATGTGAATCTTTTCATACACCTGGTTCAGGTACTTCTTGGTTTCCAGGTATGAGGTAAATATATCTTCATGCAAAATTTCAGTTGTTTCGCGGGGCACATCGAGATAATCTTCGCAGGAGAAAAGGCCTGATCCAACTATGATAATAGATAATATGATATATTTGATTTTCATGCCCTTCATTCATTAAAACTTATTCTCAAGCCCAGATTATACCTTCTAAGTAATGGATAGGATCCATCGAGTCCAGGTCTGAGCAAGGATTTTTCCGGATCGCCAAAATATGTATTCGGAGAAAATGTGATAAGATTATTGCCACTGATGAAGATGAGCAATCTCTCCATATACGTGAGGTTTTTAAAACTTATATTGTATGATATTTCAAGCTCCTTTAACCTTATGAAGGAAGAAACCGGACTTGAATAGATTGGATTCAGATAATTGTATTGCCCATAAACCCCTGTATGTGGCAAAGGGAAAAAAGATCCCTGATTGTCGGAGGAATAGAAGTCCATTTCATGCTCGTAAAGAACAGGAAAAGTATTTGTAAAGGGAAGAATAAATTCAGCTTCCAGGCTGGAGGTTTTATTAATCTGGCCAGTAACCAGTGTTCGGAATGAAAATGCTCTGTATCTTAGTGTACCCGAAAAGGAGAAATGATATTCAGGATAGGCAGGAAAAAGATCGGCCACTGCATCGTTGCCATCAATTATACCGTCGGCGTTATAATCAATATATTTTTCATCACCTGTACCATAAAAATATAGTGTAGGATATCCCTCCGCACCGATGGCGGCGGATGAGGTGCCGGGAGATACATAATTATTAATATCATCAACTGACCCAAACCTGCCATCTGATAAATAGGTTCTTGGCATACCTATTGGAAAACCTTCCTGTCTCTGATGTTCGGGTAATCCCGGAGGATCATCCCTGAAGATTACCCGATTTTCCGTGAAACTCAATTTACCGTTTAAAAGGAGGGATAGATTAGGGTTAAACTCCTCATTATATGATATCTCCAGTTCATACCCGTGACTCTTTGTTTTCCCGATATTCAATTCTTTAAATTCAAGTGCTGCAATTTCAGGAACAGTATTGGGCGTCTGGAGAATGTTCTCTCTTTCTTCCTTAAACAGGTCAATACTCACATTCAGGCTGCCAAACAATCCCGTTTCAATTCCAAGATTTTGTTTACGGGCTGTTTCCCATTGAGCCAGCCTATTGGCTATTGGCCCTTCTAAATATCCTTCGTTGGTAGAATACCATGCCCCGAAAGCACCCAGCCCGTTGCCCCGTACAATCATATCCGTATTGGCGAATGTGCCTTCATAATAACTCTGATAATACAACCAGCGGCTCACATTATCCACACCCACTTCCCCGTAGGAATATCGCAGCTTTAATCTTTCGATAAATGATAAGCGATCATTGAAAAATGGCTCTTCCGCAATGTTCCATCCAATCGCAAAGGCAGGGAAAAATCCGAACCTGTTACCCGGGGCAAAAGACTCAGAACCGTTATAACCCAGGTTGGTTTCAAAGAGATATTTCAATTTATAAGCATAGGTTGCACGTCCCGACCAGGCTTCTTCCCTGAACGGTTCCTGGCTACCGATATTTATCTGTTTTCTTCTGAAAATGGCCAGTGCTGTGACATAATGATTTTCAGCAAATACCCTGTCATAATTCAACCGGGTATCATAATAGAGATTGCGGATGTAGAAATTCTGGGATTCCTCCTTGAAAGTGAACAAGGGAACATCCTCATAGTAATCAGGTCTTCGTTGCCAGAGATAGGAACCATCCTCATATACGGTTAACCTGTACCTCGGAATAATCATGTTTCCCGATCCCTCTCCGAACACCCTGCGATATTCACTGTTGGAACCGTACGACAAGGATGCCTTGAATGAGAGACCTTCAGTCAGGGCGCTTAAATCCTGTGATAAAAGCAGATCAGTATTTAGATTGACTTCATTCTGTTTTTCAAATCCAACAGTGTTTAGCATAGAATATGGATTGTCGTGGAGATGTCCGTTGTTGAAAAAAGGATATCGGATTCCTTCAGCATCGGGTTCATTCGGATCGGGATAACGTTCCAGGAGCGATGCGGGGTAATATAGAGGTGAAGCATTCACCGCGGAAGAATAGATACCCGCCCATACAAGTGAATGTGCACCCCGGTTCATTTCAGACGGCCGGTTCCTTATCTGCATACTTCCGGATAAATTCGCAGAGAGGGTGGTAGATTTCGATAATTTATAGTCAAGGTTCGTTCTCAGGTTGTATCGGTTATAGTAATTTCTCGGATCAAAATCGCCCTGCTTCTCCACCGCTATTATGTCCCCGTCGAATAAGTATCCAATGGAAACAAAATAATTCAACATTTTGGTTCCGCCCTTGACGCTTAAATGTGTATTTGCAGATTGACCTGTCTGGAACATTTCATCTATCCAATTCACTGATGGGTAAAGGTATGGTTCGTCCTGAAGCCGGTAATGCTCTATCTCACTTTCTGAGTAAAGCTGGTCCCACAGGTTATCGTTTTTAAGTGCAGTATTAAATCTGGTAATGGTCTCATATGCATTCATCATGGTCATCTTATCCGAGACCTGTTTGAGACTGTGCGTATAACTGAAATTAAAAACAGGTTTGTCGACAGATCCGCGTTTCGTTGTTATAAGGATTACGCCGTTCCCGCCCTTCGCTCCATATACTGCAGTGGCCGAAGCATCTTTCAAAACGGAAATAGATTCTATCTCATTCGGATCCAGATCCGACCAGCTTGTCCGTTCTATCCCATCCACCATAATCATGGGATCTGTACTGTTCCATGTGGCTGCTCCCCGGATATAGATCTTTGGTTCCTCTTCCCCTGGTTTGCCTTCAGTTTGCATGGTAACCACTCCTGAAAGCTTACCTGAGATGGCTGTTGAGACATTATTGGTTCCGGCAGACACAAGGTCATCCCCTTTAACCTGGCTGATTGCTCCGACCACACTCTCCTTTTTCTGTATGCCATATCCTACAACCATAACTTCATCCAGTGAGATACCCGAAAACAGGGTGGCATTGATCACTGCATTGTTGCCAACCAGTTCCTCCAAAGACTGGTAACCCACAAAGGAGAAGACAATTACAGAGGAAGTTCCCGATACGGTGATTCTGTAGTTGCCATCTAAATCTGTCACGGTACCATTCAGTGTTCCCTTCTCCACTATATTCACACCGGGCAGTGTGGCGCCTGTTTCCCTATCCGTTACATTGCCCGAAATCTCAATCTGCCCATACAGGAATGGCTGGAAGACTAAACCAATTATAATTACTACCAGGATGTATCTCAATCCGAGAATATTGTAGTACTTCATTATATTCTCCCAAATAGGCTCGATATGATTTGCAAATTTCATTAGTCGTTTCTCCAGCTGTTGTTATCCTGGTGCATATTCATTCTACTCAAGCTATCAGCAACGATAATATCTTCCGGTTCATAATCTTCCACTATATTTCCCGAAAAGAGAGAATAATTCACCTGTGTGATGCTGATTGCCGGATTTTCGGTAAATAATCCGTGATAGGTATTCGATTTTGAAATGCTATTATTTCTAACAATTAAACTGTCAACTTTTGTTGGATTCATTATCATCGGATCAAAGGTTCTGAATTCATTATCTTCAATCAGGATCTTTTTAAATATGTAGAGATCTTCAGATCTATCACCACTGAAATTTATAACCGCTCTTTCTCTTCCTGCATATGCGCAATCTGCAAAGAAATTGTTACGTATAATCAGTTCACCGGAGAATCCAGATTCATACCATTGATCCCCAAAACTAAAATGAAGAGAAATGGCCTCGTCCATAGGACTAAAATAATTTCCCTCACAGGTGGTTCTTCCGTGAGTATTGATGAGGAATCCCCTCGCTCTGTTGTTTCTGACTGTATTATTGATGAGTTCCACGTCCGGATACCAGTCCAGATTATCCATAAGATGCCCTTTCTTTACAGCCGGATTAATAGTTTCCTTGAATTTAATTATGAAATATGAATTATTGATCTTCTGGATGGATGTGACTTCTGATTTGGAGAATGGGAAAAGGGATGTACCCTCCTCAACAAATCCTATCCGGTCTCCTGGAGCAGCAAAATCGAATCCAAGTTGTTGAAAATGAGCCAATTTCATTCCGATCGTGAATGTGTCAAAAACCTCATCCACGATCCCGTAAATCCCATGTATATTTGCACCGTCATCCAGCATATTTTCAAACAGGCAGTCATATAACCTGATAAGTCCCCTGCAATTATTGAAATGAGTGGCATCAGCGGTGGTAGTCAGTAATCTTCCGCTTCTATCTTTCAGTGCCACATTAAATTGATCCAGAGATATGTTTTCGCTTCTTTCGGCAACAAGGCCCATTCCACCGGCATGATGTACAGTCACTTTTGAAATCACCACATTTTGTGCATTTATGATATGGATTGCCGGGGCCAGACGATTGAATCCATTCTGGCCTTTTGAAATAATAATTTGTCCTTTCTCAGGAAGTTTCTTTTTATGACCCGATATTCTCACTTTCCCAGGTTGCAATTCCGTTGCAAACAAATTATTTTGTAAACTACTCATTGGGTACCAGCTTCCCTGGAACCAGGTGCCCAATCCATTCGAGGGTTGATAATCCAGGGTATCAAGAAATCTGACTAATGATGGCTCACTAAGTGTCAGGGGAGTCACCTCCCAGGTATTATAAGCAGCAGAACTGGTTTTGGGATCCCAACAAATGGCACGCTCCAGGTTGTGCTCATAGCCTTCCTTAAGAAAAATCAGTTCACCGTTCCTGATCCCATACGGTGTGTCCGGATCAATTTCAATATCGAAGGTATGATTGGTTTCGTCTGTTGCAATAACTTCAACTTCACTATAAAGGGGGACTTCCCAGTCGATCGAAAATCCGCTGAGCTTTACATTATCCGAATTTTCAATAATAAATGGAAGGATGATCCCATGAAAAATAAACTCTGCACTATCAGCCTCTAATTCAAAATCTGAAAAATCAATAATGGGAAAAGGGGTACGCCGAAGTCCGTTATCATGGTTTGTAATACTGCAGTATTTTTCAAATGCTTTATCCGGGTAGAAGTGGTAGGT
>CAZIAU010000118.1:7165-7838 GCA_964536755.1 uncultured Bacteroides sp.
CATCTTTTTCACCTCCTTTTTCGTTGATGATTTTGGGGGAGGTTTTATCCCTGGCTGCTTCTATCATTCTGATTGCGGCAGGCGTACAGTCTTTGGCCGCTCCAAAATCGTAATCCTTCGAATAAATAAGGTTCTGTTTAGAAGCATTGATGCACTCCGACTGAGAAAATACAATGGCAAAAAGAAAAAGGGATAATTTATAGATAAATGAAATCATAATCTAATTCCCATGGGGTAATGCGAATCAAATCTAGTTCATTTAATCCTCTGTTATGTTCTCAATAGTATCTTAGAAGTTCTATTTGTTAACAAATTCTGCTATGTCAAAATTTGACACTAATACGTGATGCACGATCTATTACTGATCAACGTTTTTTGTTAAGGCCATTTTTTTGAAAGAATTTGCTTGGAAGTATTCCATAGGTTTCCTTGAAACATTTTATGAAATGCGATCGACTTAAGATTCCCACCATAATATTGACCTCTGAAATGGTTGCTTTGTCTTCCATGATGAGCTCAACAGCTTTGTTCATTCTAAATTCTCTAAGATATTCAAAAGGTGTCTGATTCGTCACAGCTTTCATTTTTTTATATAGCAGGGAACGGTTAATAAAGATCTTTCTACTAAAAGCCTTGCTGTCGAAATAAGGATCAGTGTAATTTTTTTCAACAA
>CAZIAU010000119.1:0-7834 GCA_964536755.1 uncultured Bacteroides sp.
AATTTTCTTGAACTGGATTATGATCTTTCCCGTGTTATGTTCATTGCTACAGCCAATACAACTGCAGGTATTAATCCGGCGTTACTGGACAGGATGGAGGTGATCGACCTCTCGGGTTATATCGTTGAGGAAAAGATCCAGATTGCCAGGAGACACTTAATACCCAAACAGATCGATAACCACGGACTCACCAGAAAACAGGTTTCTATTCCTGTGAAAACTCTTGAATACATTATCGAAAGTTATACCCGGGAATCTGGTGTGAGGCAGCTGGATAAACAAATTGCCAAGCTGGTACGTGTTGTGGCCAGGCACATTGCCTTTGAAGACAATTATGACAGAACCCTGACCATAAATAAAGTCCAGGAGATAATCGGGCCGCCCAGGTACATCAGGGACAGGTATGATGGGAACGAGCATGCTGGTGTTGTGACCGGATTGGCGTGGACTGCTGCCGGAGGTGAGATACTCTTTGTTGAAACCTCTCTCAGTCAGGGAGAAGGCAAATTAACACTAACCGGAAATCTGGGAGATGTTATGAAAGAGTCGGCCGTGCTCGCCCTGGAGTATCTTAAATCACATGCAGGAGATCTCTCATTGAAACCGGATCTGTTTAAGAAATATAACGTTCACGTTCATGTTCCGGAAGGAGCCATACCGAAAGATGGTCCATCAGCAGGAGTAGCTATGATGACCTCCATCGCATCGGCTTTTACAAAGCGAAAAGTCAGGAAAAATACCGCCATGACAGGCGAAATTACACTCCGTGGTAAAATACTCCCGGTGGGTGGAATCAAGGAGAAGATACTTGCCGCCAAAAGAGCAGGGATAAAGGATATCGTTATATCAATGGAAAACAGAAAGGATGTGGAAGAGATTAATGAGATTTACCGCAAAGAATTACGGTTTCATTATGTAAATGAGATTTCTGAACTGATTGATTTTTCACTCCTGCATGAGAAAGTAGATCAACCAGCTTTAAAAGGCTAACAGATCAACAATTTTGCTGTTTCAATTCCGTTTGCCCTCTTTATCCTGACGAAATAGATACCACTGGGAAGACCTTTATATTCCAGCTGGGATACAGTAAATGTATCATCATCGTTTGCACGATACTTGTAAACGGGCATTCCCTCCAGGTTGAAAACTTCAATCATGATGGTATGAGTTTAGGTAGGCTAATTTATGGAGCCCGATGACCAAAGTAAAGAGAAACCGGACTTATTGTATGAAGCACTTATCCTGGAATGTGAACCTTGCCGTTTCACGGATAAAGAACAGGTCAGTCAAAACTTGACTCCAGCATCTTTATCTTTTGCTGGGGAATCTTTATCGTATATGATCCTCCACTGTATTCAAGGGTGCAACTGGCACTTTTCCTTTCAACACGCACAAGGAACTTCAGATTTACCAGATATGAGCGGCTTACCCTGAAAAAGCTACACTCACTTAAAAGTTCCTCAATGGATCCCAGGTTCTGCGTGGTTAATTCCTTGTTCCCGTTTATCAGCTGTATATGAGTATAATTGCCATCAGCCTCGCAATAAACCACTTCCAGCGGATCGATCAGGATGTAGCCAGAACGGGTATTAAATTTTATTCTGACCGAACTGTTTCTTTTCAGTGCCTCAATAAGCCTGCTCAGATCATCCGGGTGGGGACCACTGTTCTTAGCTCTGAAGCGTTCAATAGAATGAATGAGCTCCCTCTTCTGCACCGGTTTGAGAATATAATCAAATACCGAGTTGCGGATGGCCTTTATGGCATAATTATCAAAAGCTGTAACGAAAATGATACCGGGATCAGATCCCGAGTGGCTTATTTTTTCTATGAACTGGAACCCGTCTTTTTCTGGCATCTGTATGTCCAGAAATACAATGTCGGGATGCTCCCTGTTAAGCAAAATGAGAGCCTCATCCACGTTGCCGGCCATGGCCACAACCTCTACTCCTTCCTGTTCCTGCAGCATATATTTCAGTAAATCACGAGCTTCCGGCTCATCGTCAACGATCAGGATTTTCAGGATCTCTTTCATATACAATAAGGATATAGCCTCTTTTCCGGGCACAAGATATAAAAAAGCCTTCAGTACAAAAAACATACTCTGTTGCCTTCTGTTTAACTTTTTTTTTTGTAATCTTCAGGATAATTTGTGCTGAAAGGTATGGCGAACATGAATATGCATAGAACTACCGCCAAATTTGGTACGCTTCCGGTCTTCATGACCACAATCTCCACCATTCTGGGGGCCATCCTGTTCCTGAGGTTTGGATATGCAGTTGGCCATCAGGGTTTTATAGGAGCATTAGGGATCATATTGTTAGGACATATGGTTACCCTTCCAACAGCTATGGCTGTAGCAGAGATTGCTACTAACCAGAAGGTGCAGGGTGGCGGGGCTTATTATATTATCAGCCGGTCGTTCGGATTGAATATCGGTGCAGCCATTGGTATAGCCCTCTATCTGAGTCAGGCAATCAGTGTGGCATTTTATGTAATTGCCTTTTCAGAAGCATTTGATCCCCTTATCCGGTTTCTTCATTATGAGATCAATACGCCTCTGATTGACAAAAGATGGATCGGTCTTGCAAGCATGAGTCTGCTTTCAGTGATAATATTGACTAGAGGTGCAAATATGGGTATGAAAGCGCTGTACATAGTCGTGGCCCTGCTTTTCACATCCCTGCTGTTTTTCTTCCTGGGTAAGCCGACTGTCCCCGGTCAGCCCTTTATTCTGAATGCACAGATCTCGAATCCTGATAATTTTTTCTTCGTATTCACAATCATTTTCCCCGCTTTTACAGGACTCGTGGCCGGACTGGGCCTTTCGGGTGATCTGCGTGATCCGAGCAAATCCATCCCAAGAGGAACCATCTGGGCAACTCTGGGAGGGCTCGTGGTCTATATCCTTGTGGCATATAAGCTGGCCATCAGTGCAACGCCGGAAGAGCTGGCTTCTGACCAGCTGATTATGGAAAAAATTGCCCTGTGGGGACCTATAATAATTATAGGATTGGCTGCAGCCTCACTTTCGTCGGCACTGGGATCCATTATGGTAGCTCCCAGGACGCTCCAGGCAATGGGAGTGGACGATGTATTTCCCGGCAGCAACCTGAATAAATGGTTTGCCCATGGGAAGGCAAAGGATAATGAACCTATCAATGCAGGACTTATCAGTATTATTATTGGTTTTGTATTTGTCTCCTTTGGAGATATTGATTTTGTTGCCCGGATCATCTCCATGTTCTTCATGGTAACTTACGGGGTGATATGCCTGATCTCGCTGTTGGAACACTTTGCTGCGGACCCCTCTTACCGCCCCACATTTAAATCAAGGTGGTACCTGTCACTGGTGGGGGCGGTTACCTCATTCTGGCTTATGTTCAAGATGAATGCACCCTATGCCATTTTATGGGAAGTATCTATATCATGGTTTCAAGTTACAAGAAAAAGGAGAAGGGTTTGGTGAATCTGTTCCGCGGGGTCGTCTTTCAGGCCAGCAGGCAGCTTCAGATTCTGGCCCAGCGGGCTGACAGGGAGGATCTAAATGAACACTGGAGACCATTTACAATCTGTGTTTCACAGGATACATTCATGCGAAGAAGTGCCTTCGATATGCTCAGGTGGATCTCCCTGAAGTATGGCTTCGGTACATATATACATTATATCAAAGGATTCCTTACCGAAAAAACCAACCAGGAATCCAGGGAGGTACTCAATAAACTTATCCATCTGGCAGCAGGCAGCAAGAACCGGGTTTACCTTGACACTATAATCAGTCCTTCCTACACCTCTGCCATAGCCCAGGTGATACAACTTTCCGGTATCTCAGGCAAAGGGAACAATATGATCCTGTTCGAGTTTTCTGAAAGTCAGCCCGAGGCACTTGAAGAAGCCCTGAATACTCACGATATCCTCTATGCCACAGGCTTCGACCTGTGCATTATGAGTACTTCATACAGAGGTTTCGGATATAAGAAACAGATCCACATCTGGATTACTTCGGACGATTACGATAATGCTAACCTGATGATATTGCTGGGATATATTATCCTGGGTCATCCTGAATGGAAGGAAGGTATCATTAAGATCTTTGCAATTTACCAGAGAGAAGAAGCAGAACAGAGGAAAGAAGAATTGAAGGAATTGATTAAAGAGGGAAGGCTCCCCATCTCAATGGGTAACATCAACCTTGTAAGTGCCGACGGAGATAAGCAGGTGCGCGATCTCATATGTGAAAAGTCTGTTGATTCGGACCTGACTATTATCGGTTTCAGGCATGAACGACTGAAAACCGAAGGTTACAGGCTGTATACGGGATACAACCGGCTGGGCAATATCCTGTTTGTTAGTGCCAATAAGAAGAAAGAAATCAAGTAAAACACTACCTTTGAAATAAAACTATGCAGAAGATTGCAGTTTTCCCCGGTTCCTTTGATCCCTTTACTATAGGACATGAAAGCATTGTCCTCCGTTCTCTCGATCTGTTCGATAAAATTTTCGTTGCCATTGGAATTCATTCCACCAAGCAGCCCCTTTTGAAAATTGAATCCAGGGTTGAAATGGTAAACCGGATTTTCAGTTCCTATGACCAGGTCTATGCAGATTCATTCCAGGGCCTTACTGTTGACTACTGTCGGAAAGTGAATGCTACACACATGCTCAGGGGAATCCGGACTTCGGCCGATTTTGAATATGAAAGAGCCATTGCCCAGGTCAATAAAAAAATGCTTCCCTCGGTGGAGTCCATTTTCCTGCTTACCCTGCCAGAGCATACACCCATTAACTCAACCATTATCAGGGATATCATCAGGAACGGTGGTGATGCTTCCCAATTCCTGCCGGAAGGAATTGACATTAATCAATACCTCTGATGCGTTTGAATGGGGGTATATTCTTTTTGATTTTAGTCTGGGGTTGTGGATCAATATTCGCTCAACCGGCCACCATTGCAGGTAATGACCCGGATTACAGCGGAGCTGTCATAAAAATGACCATTCCAGGTAATCCATTTATTGATCTGCCCCGGGTGTCCAGGACCGTGACCTGTGATGAAGGTGGTTCCTTTGAAATGAGTTTTGATCTGAAAACCGGGACCCTGGTAGAGTTAGAAACCGGTATATACCAGGCAACCCTTTATACTGAGCCGGGCTATAGCTACCGGGTAGTATTACCGGAATACCATAAAAAAGAGTATTCACAGAGGATATCACCATTTTTCCAGCCATTTAGGGTACCCTTGAAGATCCAGTCATTTTCCGGAGGTGGCACAGCCGGTGAAAATCCTGTTTCTCCCGATATTAACCAGGGTATCTTCCGATTTGATTCACTGTTTTTCCCGGTCAATGAAAAAGTAGTCCGGAACAGAAGGGCTGGAACAGAAACTGATGTGGATTCCTTAATCAGGCTGTTGGAATCGGAATTTAAGCCGGACTCCACTCTTTTTTTCAGAGAATACAGACGATACAGATATGGAGTCCTGAAACTGAATGAAGGGCGGACCGGGCTTGAACAGATAAGCCTGAAATACCTTGGACCGGTGGTACGTGAAAAACATCCCGGGTTTATGGAACTTTTCAGGATCATGTACAAAGACTTCCTGTTCTACTTTTCAGAAACGCCTGAAGGAAAGGCGATATCTTACCACATCAATCGTACTCATAATCTAGACAGCCTCAGAAGTATCATACTAAAGCACCCATCCATATGGAGTGACACATTAGCCGATATGGTCCTTTTGCAAGAGTTCCCAAATGTGTTTTATAATGGAGCTTATCATAAGGAGGCTATTCTGCAACTCCTGGATTCACTCGCCGCAAATCCTTCAAAAGCTGAATTTTCAGTTTATGCGCAACAGATCAGAAATAAGTTATCGAGCCTGATGATTGGACATGCCCCACCATGGTTCAGCCTGCCGGATACAGATGGGAATGAATATACTCTTTCAAATTCCAAAGGAAAGTATGTCTACCTTATTTTCTGCACACCAGATCATTATGGCTGTATGATGGAATACCCTTTTTTAAAGTCATATTATGCCAGGCATTCCGAATACCTGGAAATAGTATCGGTAATGGTAGCCCAGGAGGAATCACTGGTGGCTGATTTTATGAAACGTAATGATTATAGATGGAGGGCCATTTATTATGGTGACCAGGATGATATCCTGAGGGATTACCAGGTTAAGGCTTTCCCGACTGCTTATCTTCTTGACCGTAACGGGAACCTGCTGCTATCACCAGCACCACTGCCTTCAGACGGATTTGAACAGCACCTGTTCCGTATTATGAGATCCCGTGGCGAGATATAATCATAGCATATCAGCCATGGACAATACATCCAGGATGCTCCCGTAACTGTTCTTGCGGACAAATTCCGTTTCTCCCGGCCTGATCCACCTTGAATCCGTAATTCCTTCACTCTCCTGCAGAAAAAGTGTTGTGTGGCCGGGGCAGTGCATCCTGAACCATCTCGTCTGTTTCAGCACCCTCTGATTCGCCCGTTCGTAAGTATGGTATGTGGACACGAGGGGATAGTCCAGAACGACACCTTTTAGCCCGGTTTCTTCTTCAACCTCCCTGAGTGCAGCTGACTCAAAATTTTCTCCTTTATCCAGTTTTCCTTTGGGCAGGTCCCATACTCCGTTCCTTTTGATTACAAGGAATTCTTCATGTTCATTCAGAACAATTCCACCAGCGGCATCAATATTCAGAAAACAGGATTTGAATTCCTTTATCAGTAAATTCAAATCATCATGATAAATGTGAAGATTATCCATATGATTCATTTCAAAAAATGAATCAATCAGTTCGCGTAATTCCCTGGTACTGTTGTAATGATAACAAAGAGCAGTATTCGGATCGGCCAGATCCGGGAAATCCTCACTAAGATGGACAGTTCTGTGCTTGAAAAAAACTTTATACATTTGTCAGATGTCAGAAATTAAGAGAAAAATAGCCGGCTACCTTCTGCAAAGTAAAGCAATAATCCTTGAACCAACAAGCCCATTTACCTGGGCATCGGGCTGGATCTCACCTATTTATTGCGATAACCGGATTACTCTCTCCTACCCTGAAATAAGGACATATATAAAAGAAGCTTTCGCGGAAACTATTACAGATCAATATGGGAAACCTGATCTGGTCGCAGGAGTAGCTACTGGAGCTATTGCTCTTGGAGCCCTGGTTGCTGACTTTATGGAACTTCCTTTTGCATATGTAAGATCGTCTGCAAAGGAACATGGCAGGAAAAACCTTGTGGAGGGAAGGATCTTACCGGGACAAAAAGTGGTTGTGGTGGAGGACCTGATCAGCACAGGAGGGAGTTCCCTGAAAGCTGTAAAGGCAGTCAGGGTTGCAGGAGGGACAGTAACCGGTATGGTATCAATATTTTCCTATGGTTTCCAGGTGGCGGCCGATGCCTTCCGTAAAGAAGGGATTGAGCTGTATACCCTAACCGATTACCAGACACTTATCAGGATGGCTCTTGAATCGGATTACATTAAAGAGGATCAGGTAGCAGTACTGGAACAATGGAGGATGGATCCGGGAGGGTGGAAACCAAGGCTGACTGATATATCATGAAGATAGAAAGCAAAATAGGAAAGTCACCGGACAATGATCAGGATATCTATGCATTTATAACTGATTTTAAGAATTTTAAGCAGCTTCTGCCTGAAAAGGGAATAACCGGATGGGAGGCTTCAGATAACAGGTGCAGTTTTCATATGGACCCTGTTGGCCGGACCGGATTAGAGATCGTAGAAAAAACACCTTATAAAATGGTGAAGATCTCCTCAATACCTGAATTCTCTTCCTATCAGTTCACAATCTGG